>CAIYGK010000308.1 GCA_903925725.1 uncultured beta proteobacterium
AAGGCCGGTGCACCCTTGAGCAAGGAGCCACTGGTCACGCTCAAGACAGAACTCAGTGACCGGGTAAAGGTGATTGAGGACTTGCAGCATCGGGTCCAGGTTCAACGCGAAGCGGCGGTGTTACTGGCACAGCGCATTGAAGTGCTGTCCACCAAGTCATGGCGCGATGCAGAGTTGCTGCTGGAGGCTCTGCAGGCTGACGTGGAACACTGGCAGGCGCAGGCAGTCGCCCTGGTTGATGACACAAACTGGGTCAGCGTTGATGTCAAGTTTCCGCCCTTGCTGGATGCATCCCGTGGTCAATTGCTGGTGGTTTGGCAAGCCTTCAGGGACGCCCTTGCGCAAGCGTGCGCTGCGGCAGCAGATGTTGCTGCGGCCCTACCGCCGGTGCCTGTCTGGGCTGAAGAACTGCGCGTGGCTCGGGGTGTGCTGGCCGAGGCGGCGCCCCGGCCCAAGCGTGTTGCCATTGACCCGGAAGTCAAGGCCCAAGCGGTAGCTGCGGTTACGCAGACGCTGGAGAAGCTTGAACAGGAAATATCTCAAGGGCACGGCAAAGCCAGTGCCGGCGCGGCTGCCGCGCTGCGCCATGCCTTGAAAGAGTATGGAAGGATCATTGACGACAAACTGGAAAATCAGGCCCATGCCGCGCTGGCGGCTGCCGGCGAACTCGAAGGCTGGCAGCGCTGGCGTGCCGATCAATTGCGTGACGAACTGGTGCAGAAGGCCGAGGCTTTGCTCAAGCGCCCTGAAGGACAGGCCATGGGTGGGCGCAAGATGCAGGAGAGCTTGCGTGCCCCGCGTGAGCAGTGGAAACTGACAGATCAGGGCGGCGCGCCGAACCATGGTCTGTGGAAACGTTTTGACGACGCCTGTAATGAAGCTCACAAAGTAGTGGAGGCCTGGCTCGAAAAGGTCAAGGCCCAGTCGGCTGAGCACCGGGCGCAACGCCTTGCGCTGATTGAAGAGGTGCGGGCCTGGGCCAGCGCCAACCGGACTGCTTTGGACGACGACTGGAAAGGGTTCAATCGCATCCTGCACCAGTTTGGGGACCGCTGGCGTGATGCCGGGCATCTTGGTGAAAAGGTTTTTGCCGAGTTGCAACCGCTTTGGAAGGCTGCCATTGACGAAGCTGCGGCACCGCTGGAGGCGCTGCAGGCCACCAGTCTGGCGGCACGTCAACTCATGATCGATGAAGCCAGAGTCCTTGGCAGCGCGCCCGAACTTCGCATGGACGCCGTGCGCAACTTGCAACAACGCTGGCAGGCTGAAGCACATCGGGTTCCGGTCGACCGACGCCACGAGCAAAAGATGTGGGAAGCCTTTCGCCAGCCGATCGACGAAGCCTTCAAGCGCAAGACGACCCAGCGCCAGCAGGCTGACGCTGCACTGGGTGAGCGGGACCGTGTGGTGTTGGAAGCGGCCCGGTCGCTCGAAGCTGCCAACCAGGCGGGCGATGCACAAGGCATTCGCAGTGCCATGAATGCTTTGGAGGCCGCGCTGCGCGGTCAGGCGCAGGCTCAGGCGGCAGTACAGGTTGCTGTATCAGAGGTCAATACGGCAGTCGCTGCGATGGCTGCATCTGATGCGACCAGTGACGTAGTGCAGGACATGGAAGTGAGAGAGTCGGCCGAACCGGGAGTTGGCGTGTCAGACGCTGCTGTGGTACCGGAACAGGCTCTGAAGCCGGTTGCGAGGCCAGTGCGCGCGGTGCGCGGCGATGATCGCCCGGGAATGAAGAAGACCGAACCCGCA
>CAIYGK010000309.1 GCA_903925725.1 uncultured beta proteobacterium
CAGCTCTGCGACACGGCGCAGGGCGTCAAAAGCCAGCGCATGGATGACGCCGCTGCCGGCGTGAATCATGGGTGCGCCGGCACTGATCAGCAACTGCGCCGCATTGGCAACCTGCTCTGGTGAGGGTGTCAGCGGCTCGGTGCTGCGGTACTGCCCTGGCGACCAATAGCCGACATCGGCCTTCACCTTCGTGTTCATGATGTTCTCTGGCACGTCCAGGTGCACCACGCCGGGCCGTCCCTCGTAACTCTTGCGCAATGCCTTGCGCAGCAACTCCGGCACGCGCGCGAAAGATGACACGGCGGCACTCCATTTGCCAATCTTGGCAATGACGCCGCTCTGGTCGAAGCACTGGTAGCTGCCGCCACGGTCCGGGTACATGATGGTGGGTCGACGTGCGCTCGTGATGGCCAACACCCGGTTGCCGTCCGCCTGCTCGACGATGAGCCCGGGTATCAGGTTGGCCACGCCGGGGCCGTTGCTGGCCATGCAGACGCCCAGCTTGCCGGTCAGGCGTGCATAGGCGCCCGCCATGTGCGCAGCCGAGGTTTCGTGCCGGGGTGTGACGATCTCGATACCGATGCGGTGCAGGGCTTCGTAGAAACCAAAATAGGTGCCGTCGATGATGCCGAAGACTTTCTCGACACCTTCCTGCTGCAACATGCGTGCAATGACTTCGCCGCCGCTGATCTCTGCCATTTTGTCTGCTCCTCAAATTATTGCGAGTCATTATGCTATTTCGGCACAATGCTGCCTATGAGTATTTCTTCTGCCCCCCAAATCGCCGGCCACCTGCTGGTTCAGTGCCTTATAGAGCAAGGCGTGACGCATGCCTTTGGCGTGCCCGGTGAAAGTTATTTGGCTGTGCTTGATGGCTTTCACCGCTATCGCGACCAGATCCGCTTCATCATCAACCGGCAGGAGGGCGGCGCTGCCTTCATGGCCGAGGCGCAGGGCCGATTGACCGGGCGTCCAGGTGTCTGCTTTGTGACGCGCGGGCCCGGTGCCACCAACGCTTCGATTGGCGTGCACACCGCGTTTCAGGACTCGACACCGATGGTGCTCTTTGTTGGCGATGTCGCCAGCGACATGCGCGACCGGGAAGCGTTTCAGGAAGTGGACTTCCAGAGCTTCTTCGGCCCCAGCACCAAGGGCTTTGCCAAGCGTGTGGAGCGCATCGACGACGCACGGCGCATCCCGGAGTACGTGGCGCGCGCCTTCGCCACGGCCATGAACGGCCGACCCGGTCCGGTGGTGCTGGTGCTGCCGGAAGACATGCTGGTGCAGGCTGTGCTGCCAGACACAGTCACTGGAGCGTTGCCGCAGGCGCTGGCGCGGGTGGAAGCGGTGCAGGCCTGGAGCGATCCCGGGGCGCTGCGAACTCTGCGTGAGATGTTGTTGAAGGCAGAGCGACCTTTTGTGATTGCCGGTGGTGGTGGCTGGACGGTGCAGGCGGCGCAGGCGCTGCAGCGCTTTGCCGAGAGCTGGAAGCTTCCGGTGGGCAATGCGTTTCGTTTTCAGGATACCTTTGA
>CAIYGK010000310.1 GCA_903925725.1 uncultured beta proteobacterium
ATCATCGCGGCCGGTTGCGGAATTGGCTACATGTATGGCAGTCAGATCAGTCAGGGCATCAGCCTGACTGGCACGCTGGTGGCATTGTGCGTACCCATTTCCGGTGCCGCAAACTGGACCGTCACCCAGCACGCCCATGCCCAGGGGCGTGATGTGGACCTGATACCGGCCGTCCTGATTGGCGCTGTCTTTTCCTGCATCTTGACCCTGCCGCTGGCATTTCCGTTTCAGGCGTCGAGCCATGATCTGATGCTTCTGGCTGGCCTGGGTGTTGTGCAACTGGCTATCCCGTCGACACTCTCAGTGCTGTGCGCACGCGTCCTGAAAGCCCCTGAGGTGTCCTTGCTTGGCTTGCTGGAAGTTATCTTTGGTATTCTGCTGGCCTGGGTTGGTGCTAATGAAGTTCCTGGCGCCAATGTGCTGACGGGTGGCGCCGTGGTCATCGGCGCCTTGGCAGTGAATGAGCTAATTGGTTGGAGAAACAGAGGATGATTGCAAGGCCTGAGATGCCAACAAGCGCAACTGAAGTTGTGACCGAGATACATGGTCACGTGGGCCTGATCACGCTCAATCGCCCGAGAGCCCTCAATGCACTTTCGCTGCCGATGATCCGTGCATTGGCTGCTTGCCTCCTGTCCTGGCGGGAGAATCCGGCAGTGCATGCTGTAGCCGTCAGGGGCAGCAGCAAGAATGGACCGTTCGGCGCCTTTTGTGCCGGCGGCGATATCCGCTTCTTTCATCAGGCGGCGCTTGCCGGGAACGACGAACTGGATCAGTTTTTCACAGAAGAATACGCACTCAATCATTTGATCCATAGCTACCCCAAGCCCTACATCGCGTTCATGGATGGCATCGTGATGGGCGGCGGCATGGGCATCAGCCAGGGTGCCCAAATCCGCATCGTCACTGAACGAACACGCATGGCGATGCCGGAGACGAATATTGGATTGTTCCCGGATGTTGGCGGTGGCTACTTTTTGAGCCGCTGTCCTGGACACAGCGGTGAATGGCTGGCTCTGACCGGTGAAACTGTCGGTGCCAGCCTGGCGATCGAGTTGGGCCTGGCGGACACCTCGTTTGAAGCCGCCCAGTTGGCCTCGGCCTGGGCTGCGCTGGGCAGTACCGATTTTGATCGAAAGGGCGCTGTCGATCAATGGCTCACCTTGTTTGCAAACGCCGAGGACGAGGTTCCGAGTCCCCATACTGCACAAATTGATCGCCATTTTTCGAAGCACTCGGTCAGTGCTATCGTCCACTCACTGGAGGCCGATGATTCGCCCTGGTCGCAACACACTGCGCATACGCTGCGCCGTCGCTCACCCTTGATGCTGCAGGTTGTACTGGCGCAGATCAGGCGTGCCCGCCACATGACCCTGGCAGACGACCTGCGCATGGAGCGTGACATGATCCATCATTGCTTTCACCCTGACCACTTGAACCTCAGCGATGCGCAAAGCGAGGCCGTAGAGGGAATCCGCGCCTTGGCTGTCGACAAGGACAACACGCCGCGCTGGAACCCTTCGCGCATCGAGCAGGTCGAGCCGGGCATGGTGACACCATTCTTCAGCAGTCCGTGGATGCCGGCGGCGCATCCGCTGCGCGAACTGCGCTGAGCGCAATTAACGATTGCGCCCTTTCATCGCGCGTTCCACCTCGCGCTTGCCTTCCCGGTCCTTGATGGTGTCGCGTTTGTCGTGCTCGGCTTTGCCTTTGGCCAAAGCAATATCGCACTTGATTTTGCCCGCTTTCCAGTGCAGATTGAGCGGCACCAGCGTGTAGCCCTTTTGCTCCACCTTGCCAATCAAGCGCTTGATCTCCTCCTTGTGCATCAAGAGCTTGCGGGTGCGGGACTTGTCCGGACTGATGTGAGTCGAAGCCGTGCCCAGGGGGTTGATCTGCAGCCCGATGATGAACAACTCGCTGTCCCGAATGACAACATAGCCATCGGTCAGTTGCACCTTGCCTTCGCGCAGCGACTTCACTTCCCATCCTTCAAGCACCAAACCGGCCTCAAAACGCTCTTCAAAGAAGTAGTTGTAAGCGGCTTTTTTGTTGTCGGCTATGCGGGCAGAGGTTTCTGGTTTCTTGGCCATGGGGTCAATGTGGGGTTGTAAGTCGTGCGTACAAGGCTTGTCTACAATCCCGCGCAGACCCCCATTCTATGAAAACCGTAACCAAGTCCGTCCTCATCTGGTACTCCCCGTCCGAGATGTATGTTCTGGTGACTGACGTGGACCGGTATCCCGAGTTTCTGCCGTGGTGTGACCGTGCCCGGGTGGTTAATTCCGAGGTTGATGGAATGACGGCGGAGATTGGTATTTCCTTCAGCGGAATCCGGCAGACTTTCACGACAAGAAACACCCATGTGCAAGATCGTCAGGTGGCTATCAAACTGGTCAGCGGACCGTTCTCCAAGCTCGATGGCGAGTGGAATTTTCTGCCGATTGGAGACGGGGCGCAGCGCGCCTGCAAAGTGGAATTGACACTCCACTACGGCTTTGACAACGCGGCCCTCAGCAAGATTGTCGGACCGGTTTTCGACAAGATTGCCAGCAGCATGGTCGATGCGTTCATCAAACGGGCAGGGCAGGTCTATGGCGAGTAGTTCGCCCCTTTCAGTCAGCGTGATTTATTCGCCGACGCCGCGTCAGGTACACGAGGTTCAATTGGCGCTCCCGCCTGGCAGCACGGTCCTGCAAGCCATTCAGGCCAGTGGTTTTTTGGAGCTTTTTTCGCTGCCAGCTCCTGCGCAGACCTTGTTCGGGGTTTGGGGACGGGAGACGTCGCTGGCCGAGTCGCTGCGTGAAAATGATCGCGTCGAGATCTACCGAGTTCTCAAGGTGGACCCGAAAGTCGCGCGCAGGGAACGCTTTGCCAAACAAGGTAGCCGCAGCGCCGGGCTTTTCGTCAAAAAGCGGTTGGGCGCCAAGGGCGGCTGTTGATCCGGATGCTGGCGACCTGCAACCCTAATTGCAGTCCGATTCGATGATGTCCTGAACGCGGCTCAATTCCGCAGCACGCGCCGCGGCGTCCAGTACTTCGGGTTCGCCCTTGTCGTTGCTGCGGGCAAGAGTGCGACCGGAATCCAGGCTGGCTTTGGCACGCTTGGCCCGCGCGCAGTTTTCCGCTTTGGTGGTCGCGAGTTTTTCGCTGTCCGAGCGGCGCTTTGTGATCTCAAGTTCTTCGGCCTTCTTCTTGCGCTCCATCAGTTCCTTGTCGACCCCGCCGAGTCGAGGCGCGCTCGCACCCGTTTGTGCCGGCATCGCAGCAGGTGCCACGGCGGGACGCTCCAGGATATCCTTTTCGGCAATGTCAGGCGGTGGCGCCCGGTCACTGAATACCTTGCGTCCATCCTTGTCCAGCCACTGCCAATGGGCGGCCGCCTGCAGACTGACCAGACAAGCCAAAGCAGCAAGAGGATAGCGGAGATTTCTCATCGGGCGAGTTTATCCTGCGGCGCACATGTGTGCTGGAATCACCGAACGCTGCCACGTGGCTACAATCCATCATTTGGAGCTCAAGAACATGCGCCTCATTGGCAAAGCGCTCACCTTCGACGACGTATTGTTGGTCCCAGCGTTCTCCCAGGTCCTGCCCAAGGACACCTCACTGGCAACCCGTTTTTCCCGCAACATTGCACTGAATTTGCCGCTGGTTTCAGCCGCCATGGACACCGTCACCGAGGCCCGCCTGGCCATAGCCATTGCGCAGGAGGGTGGCATCGGCATTGTTCACAAGAACATGTCGGCGCGGGAACAGGCGGCGCAGGTTGCCAAGGTGAAACGCTATGAGTCAGGAGTATTGCGGGATCCGGTTGTGATAACGCCACAGCACACTGTGCGCCAGGTCATGAGCCTGTCGGAACAGTTGGGGGTCTCGGGCTTTCCGGTATGCGACGCTGGGAAGGTGGTTGGCCTGGTCACGGGACGGGACCTGCGTTTTGAGACTCGTCTGGACCTGCCGGTCAGCCATATCATGACGGTGCGAGACAAACTCGTGACGGTACCCGACGGCACCACACTGGATGAAGCCAAGGTCTTGTTGAACCAGTTCAAGATCGAGCGCCTGCTGGTGGTGAACGATGCGTTTGAGCTCAAGGGACTGATCACCGTCAAGGACATCACCAAGCAGACCAGTTTCCCCAATGCGGCACGCGATGCGCAGGGGCAATTGCGTGTCGGGGCGGCGGTTGGCGTCGGTGAGGGGACCGAGGAGCGGGTCGAGGCACTGGTTCGTGCCGGGGTTGATGCCATCGTGGTGGATACCGCGCACGGTCATAGTCAGGGTGTTATTGAACGCGTCCGCTGGGTCAAGAAGAACTACCCGCAAGTCGATGTCGTTGGCGGCAACATTGCGACCGGTGCTGCGGCGCTGGCACTGGTCGAGGCGGGCGCCGATGCGGTCAAGGTCGGCATCGGTCCTGGCTCCATCTGCACGACGCGCATTGTGGCGGGCGTCGGCGTCCCACAGATCATGGCCATCGACAGCGTTGCCACGGCGCTGCGGGGCAGTGGCATACCACTGATCGCTGACGGCGGTATTCGCTACAGCGGTGATATTTCCAAGGCTTTGGCAGCAGGTGCCTGCTCTGTGATGATGGGCAGCATGTTTGCCGGCACCGACGAAGCACCCGGCGACGTGATCCTGTTTCAAGGCCGCAGCTACAAGAGCTACCGTGGAATGGGCAGCATTGGTGCCATGCAG
>CAIYGK010000311.1 GCA_903925725.1 uncultured beta proteobacterium
CTGACCACATTGGGAAGGGCCGCTAGGAGCGTGGGCGGCAGAAACTAGGGTTGTCACTAACAACGTGATGTGAGTTGGATCGTTAACTGGGAATGAGCACTAGCTACATTCCATACCAACCCGATCAACAGTACCTTTTGCCCTGTGCTTTGCAGGAGTGGTTGCCGCAGGGGCACTTGGCGTACTTCATCAGTGACACGGTAGACAACCTGGACCTGAACGCCTTTCATGCGCGCTACGCAGGTGGTGGTTCACGCAATCAACCATTTCATCCGGCCATGATGGTCAAGGTGCTGGTCTATGCGTATGCCACTGGTGTATTCAGCTCACGCAAGATTGCCAAGAAGCTGTATGAGGATGTGGCATTCCGGGTGCTGGCGGCGGACAATTTTCCGGCGCACCGCACGATCCGGGACTTTCGGGCGTTGCACCTCAAGGAGTTCACGGATCTGTTTGTCCAGGTCGTGCGCTTAGCGCGCGAGATGGGTCTGGTCAAACTGGGCACCATCGCCGTAGACGGCACCAAGATCAAAGCCAACGCCAGTCGCCACAAGGCCATGAGCTATGGGCGCATGCAAACGGCAGAGGCCGAGCTCAAAGCACAAATCGCTGCGTTGTTGAAGAAGGCCAGCAACACCGACGAGGCCGAAAAGAACGAGCCCGATCTGGATATTCCTGCAGAGATCGAACGCAGGCAAGCGCGCTTAGCTGCGATTGCTGCAGCCAAGGCACGGCTGGAAGAGCGCCAGCGCCAAAGCGATGTGCAGCGTGGACGCACACCAGACGACGAGCGCAAACCCAAGGACAAAGATGGCCACCCCAAAGGTGGCAAGCCCTACCAGCGTGACTTTGGTGTTCCTGCACCCAAGGCACAGGACAGCTTTACTGACCCCGAGGCACGCATCATGAAACGTGCCGGTGGCGGGTTTGACTACAGCTACAACGCGCAGACCGCGGTAGATGAGACGGCACACATCATCGTGGCCGCTGAAGTTGTCAACACGAGCTCTGACGTGCAACAACTGCCCATGGTGCTCAAGGCTGTGACGCAAAATACGGGCGCCTCAGCCGCTCAAGTCTTGGCTGATGCGGGCTACCGCAGTGAGTCGGTGATGGCCGAGTTGGCAATAAGCAATCCGGATACAGAACTGGTGATCGCCTTGGGTCGCGAGGGAAAGGTACTTGCCAAGCCAAGAGACGCACAGCGCTATCCGCACACGGTAGCGATGGCCGCCAAGTTCGAGACAGACCAAGGAAAGAAAGACTACCGAAAGCGCAAATGGATTGCTGAGCCGCCCAACGGCTGGATCAAGAGTGTTCTGGGATTCAGACAATTCAGCATGCGCGGGCTTCAGAAGACAAAGGCCGAGTTCAAGCTCGTCTGCATGGCGCTCAATCTGCGCAGAATGTCGGACATGCAAGCCTGCTGAGGAACAAAAAGCGAGGAAGTCAAAATCCCCGCTCAAAACAGGATGCGACGGCCATCACGCCACTACCGACGAGGGTGTTGACCGACGCGTTCATTACAAACCAGGCTGTAAAGTGCCGCCAATCGACATCAACTCGCTTGCCGAAAAACTTCTGTCGCCCGGGCTCCTCATATGGTCGCCACTGTCAACTACCTTAGTGCATAAATGCCTTTGACTTTAATTCTGGATCGATCGGGTGATGCGACTCGAGCGCTTTGGCGACGATGAATCAGACTCATATCCGCGGATTGGTTACCAGCATTTCATCGATCCGTCGCGGGCCTGCTTCGCTCTAGAGTCGGGGATCAGTGTGGTGCTGCCCTGGTAGGAGGACCGAAGGTTGCCCTATCGTTGCCCGAGTCGCATCACCAAATCGATCCGTGGTTGGACCTCCTGTCAATTCTTGCTAACGTGCAATGCCTGCTGGCCAATGGCCCAGACAAATCCGGCCAGTTCGCGGGCAACCGCAATGCAGGCCTTGTTGAC
>CAIYGK010000312.1 GCA_903925725.1 uncultured beta proteobacterium
AGGTAGTGGGCGGCGATGGCCTGCGTCAGATTGCTCGTGTGCGCGTCACTGAACTGTTTGCACATTGTCGCTTTGGCCAGCAATTCAGGCGGTGCAATCATCCAGCCAACGCGCAATCCAGGTGACAGAATCTTGCTGAAACTCCCGCAATGCGCCAGCCAGTCACGGCTGCCGGGCACACCCTCGCTCAATGCCAGCATGCTCGGTGGCGGCGGCTTGCCAAAATACAGTTCGCCATAGGGATCGTCTTCCACCACAAGGGTTTGCGTTTGCGCCGCAATATGCAAGATTCGCTTGCGCCGCTCCAGGCTCAGCGTGGCGCCACTCGGGTTGCCAAAGGTAGGTATCAGGTAGACCAGTTTGGGTCGGTGCAGGGCGATCAGCTTTTCCAATTGATCCACGTCCACGCCGTCTGCATCAATCGGTGCACCGACGATGTCAGCGCCGTACAGACGAAAGCACTGGATCGTTGCGAGGAAAGTGGGTGCTTCAACGATCACCTTGTCGCCGGGAGAAATCATGGTCTTGCCGATCAGGTCCAGCGCTTGCTGACTGCCGGTGGTGACGATCAGGCCGTCCGGTTTGACCGCCACGTTGGACGCACTGCCGACACCACCCTTGTTCGCATAGAAACGGCTTACCGCCTCGCGCAAGGGTTGATAGCCTTCGGTGGCGCCATATTGCAGCACCGGACCCGGATTGTTGGAGAGCACGGCGTCGGCGGACATCCTGATGCCTTCGGCATCAAACAGCGCCGGGTCGGGAAAGCCACCAGCAAAACTGATGATGCCGGGCTTGCCCAGCAGTTTGAAGAGTTCGCGGATGGCTGAAGTCTCTATCGCGTTCAGGCGCTCGGCAAATTGCATGAAAGTCTTTCTGTGTTGAAGGATTGTCTTATGCTCCTATTATTATTCAGACCACGCTCACCGGAAAACGCATGCAGCCCAGCGCCATAGAAGGATTTTTCGCCACTTTGAAGGCGGCCAACCCGACGCCCGTAACGGAGCTGGAATACACGTCGGTTTTCGAATTGCTGAGCGCCGTTCTGCTCTCCGCCCAGGCTACCGATGTCAGCGTCAACAAGGCAACGCGCCGGCTGTTTCCGGTGGCCAATACACCGCAGGCGATGCTCCACCTTGGCCAGACCGGTCTCGAAGATTACTTGCGGACCATCGGCCTGTTTCGCTCCAAGGCAAAGCATCTATTGCAGACCTGCCAGATGCTTATTGAGCAGCATGGTGGTGTTGTGCCGCGAACACGCGAGGCGCTGCAGGCACTGCCCGGCGTTGGCAGAAAGACGGCGAATGTCGTGCTTAACGTGGCTTTTGGTGAAGCGACGATGGCGGTCGATACGCACATCTTTCGCCTCGCCAACCGCACCGCTCTGGCCCCTGGCAAGACGCCCCATGAGGTTGAACTGAAACTGCTTGAGCGGATACCGGCTGCCTATCTGGTGGATGCGCACCACTGGCTGATTCTGCACGGCCGATACGTCTGCCGGGCCAGGAAGCCCTTGTGCTGGAAATGCGGAGTGCGTCAGTACTGTGATTTCAAGGACCGCTGACGACCGGCAAGGCCACCCATTGGTGACCGAGGGCGTGAATGGCGATGCGGCCGTCAAACACGGCTTCCAGCGCACGGTGCGTGTGGCTGTCAGCACAAGCGCCTTGATGCGTCACCCTGCCCTGCGCCATGATGACCATCTGGTCGGCGTGCAGGGCAAATGAGATTTCGTGCAACACGCTGATCACCGTCTTGCCCTTTTGCACAAGTGCGCGAACCACGGCAAGCCAATCCGACTGATGCGGCGGATCAAGATTGGCCAGCGGTTCGTCCATCAGCAGTACTTGTGCCTGCACGGAGAGAGCACGCGCCAGCAATACGCGCTGTCGCTCGCCGCCCGAGAGTTGTCCGAGCGCGCGTTCCCGCCAGTCCCAGGCCTGCGTGGCACGCAATGCCTGTTCCACCGCGCGGTGATCCTCTGCACTGGGACTGTCGAGCCAGCGCTGGTACGGCAGACGCCCCAGCATGGCAACGTCCCACACCGTCAGATCATCGCCCGTGCCCTCGTTCTGGCCCAGCCAGGCCAACTGTTGCGCGCGTGACCGACCCGCCAGACTTTGCAGCGCTTGACCCAATAGCCGGACCTCGCCGCTGTGCGGCAACAAGCCGGCGAGCACCTTGAGCAAGGTCGATTTACCGGCGCCATTCGGGCCGACGATGCTGCTCCAGCATCCGGCCGGGAAATCAATGCTGATGTCGTGCAGGATCTCAACTTGTCCGAGGTTGGCACGGATCGAAGTGGCACCTACTGCCATTGCCTGAGGCGTGCTCATGACAAACTGCTACCTGAAGATACGCGGCGACTGCGGTTCATCAGCCACAAGAGATAGCCGCCGCCCAGCACTGCCGTCAGAACCCCGACCGGCAGTTCCTGCGGCGCAAGCAGGCCACGCGCCAGGGTATCTGCCGCCAGCAACAAGACGCCACCCATCAAACTCGAAAGGGCAATCAGGTTGCGGTGCGTGGTTCTGACAACCGAGCGCACCAGATGCGGCGCTGCCAGCCCGACGAAAGCGATCATTCCGGTCTGAGCCACGGCGGTCCCGGTGGCCAGCGCCAGAACACCGATGAGCATGGCGCGCACTTGCTGCAGAGGCAAACCCAGACTGGCTGCGGTTGCTTCACCGAGCGACAGTCCGTCCAGCGCCGAGCTGAGCAGCCAGGCCAGCAGCAGGCACAGCATCCAGACCACTGCCATTACCATGCACGCGCTCCAGCCAACAAAGCCTGTGCTGCCCAGCATGAAAGCCTGCATGGCCTGCATGATCTCGGGTGCCAGCATCATGATCAGGGAACTCATCGCACCCAGTACTACGCCAACGATGACACCTGCAAGCAACAGTCGCAGCGTTTGCTGCACTCCGCGCGCCAGCAGCAGCGTCAGCAGCACGGCAGCAACAGCTCCGGCGAAGGCCGCACCGGTCAAACCCAGGCGCACCAGCCACTGCGCGGCAAACGGCGACACACCAAATGAAACCAGCGCCAACGCCACACCGAGGGAGGCACCTGAGGCACTGCCGAGCAGGTACGGGTCAGCCAGAGGATTGCGAAACAGTCCCTGGGCGACGGCACCAGCAAGCCCCAACAGCGCACCGGCGAGCCAGGCGCCTAGTGTGCGGGGCAAGCGGATGTCCTGAACAATCTGAAGGGCCAGCGGATCGTTCCAGACTTGCAACACACTTTCAAACCCGGTGCTGCCGACGCTGGTACCGAGCAAGGCCAGCAAAGCGCTCGCAAGCAGCAGCCCCAAGCCCAGCAAATAGGCAAGACGCTGCTGTCGATACAGACCCGTCATGAGCCCAATCCCAACAGGCAGCGTGCCATGATCCCGGCGCCCTCCGCCATGCGGGGTCCGGGCCGCACCACCACATCGGCCTGTGCTGCCGTAAAGACGCAGACCTGCCCCTCGCGAATGGCGCGTATGCCAGCCCATCCTGGGCGTCCCTGCAAGCCGGCGTAGCTGCGATCTCCGACCATGATGACATCCGGATTGGCACGCACCACAAACTCCGGGTTCAACTTTGGAAACGGACCAAGACTGCCTGGAACAATGTTCTTGACTCCGAGCCGACTTAGCGTCTCGCCAATAAAAGAGGATTCGCTGGCCGCATAGGGCGCACTGTTGACTTCAAAATAGACGCGCGTCTTGTCCGCGCCAGGTGGCAGGCTTTGAACCGCCGCAGACATTCCGCCTTCAATGGCGCGCCAGACGCGCGCCGCATCGCTCACCTCAAGCAATCGTCCGATCACTTCCAGTACCCGGCGCACATCAGCATGAGTTTTCGGCTCCAGCGCGATCACCTTGATGCCCAGCGACTGCAGCCGCTCAGCAAGCGGTGCCGAGGTCGCCATCAACACGACGTCGGGCTTGAGCGCAACCACAGCCTCCAGATTGGGATCGAGTCCGCCACCGACCTGCGCCAGCGCTTGCACGCTTTCAGGATAGTTGGAATAGCGGTCCACGCCGACCAGTCGTCGACACTGGCCGAGTGCGCAAACGCTTTCAGTCAGAGAGGGCAGCAGACTGACGATGCGTTGCGGCGCCCTGGCAAAAGTCACGGCAATGCCTCTGTCATCGGTAACCTGCACGGCCTGTGCCGCGCCAGCTGCCAGCAGCCAGCCGACCAGGATCAGGGTGATGAGGCTTCTGATTGGCATGACAACTCAGCTACTTTTGCCCCCAGACAAAGCCGACGTAGAGCGTTCGGCCAGGCTGGTTGTAACCGTAGGCGGTCTGGTACTGGCGATCGAGCAGATTGTCGATGCGCACCGTCCATGCCAACTCACGCGTCAAGGCGTAACGGGTGGTGATATTGAGCAGGGTGTAGGTCGGCAGCGCTGGCACAGTGACGATGTCGGGTCGATCGCCGGTGTAGCTCAGGTCGCCGCCCACGGTCCACGCACCCAGCGGCAGCGAGGCACCGACGGAGGCCATGCTGCGAGCGCGACGGATCAAGCGGAGGCCCGTGCTCTCGTCCAGCGGATGCTGCAGCGTCAGACTGGCACGCAGATCCGCACTGGCGAGCCTGCCGCTGTAACTCAGCTCCAGCCCGCGGTTGCTGGCATCGGTCACGTTGTTGAAGCTCCAGGTCGCGAAGTCGTACAGCATCAGGTTCGCTGTGCGCGTCTTGAAAAGGGTGGCACGCGCCACCTGCTTGTCTTGTGCCCATTGCAAGCCCAGTTCGGTTGAACGGGCGGTTTCCGGCTTGAGCGCCGGATTCCCCGAAAACGGGTCGTACAGATAGCCCAGCGGCGGCAGGTTGAAAGCCGAAGAAACGCTGGCAATCAACTTCCAGGCGGGCTGTAACTGGTAACCATAACCTGCATAGCCGGTGGTTTCACCAGCCAGACCATCGGCGTTGTCGCGTCGCACATTCAATTGCATCGAATGCGCACCGATGGCACCGGACAAGCCGGCAAACAGGGATGACAAGCCGCGCTCGCGACTGAGTTGGCTGGCGTAACTGTCGTTCGTGTCAATCGACTGAATTTGCGACTCCACACCGGCTGTGAGCAGCCAGTTACCGAGTGTCACGGAATTGCTCCAGTTGACAGTGCGGCTGTTGGTAGTGGCCTAACTGTCGTACGGAAAAGCGCTCTGACTGGCGTCGTAAGTCGAGAGCTCGCGTCCCCGGCTCAAGGTGAGCTGACTGAGCCAGTCACTCGTCATCTGGTTGTGGCTGTAGACCGACCAAGTATTGAGTTTGCTGGCGCCCTTGTAGATGGCAGTTGGCGTACCAAAGCCGCCGCCATCGGTATCGAACTGACCATCGCTGCCTTGGGCGCGCAAGCCCAGTGTGTGACCCGGCGCCAGCGTCTGGGTAAGACCAAGGTTGAAGTCGCTGTTGCGATAGCCGTCAGCATCCGGATTCTCGTTCGGATACTGGCTTGTGTTCATCGCAGAAAAACCACTCGTCACGGTCCGACCGATCCCAATCAGGAAATTGGTCCCCCCGGTCTGACCACTCAAGCCAGCCGAAGCGCGCGAACTGCCGTAGGAACCGACTTCAATTGCGGCAAAAGCCTTGGGTGTGCCGTTGCCTTTGCGCATGAATACCTGGATCACACCGCCTACCGCACCGCTGCCATAAATGGCCGACACGTTGCCACGCACGATTTCCACTCGCTCAACCTGATCGAGCATGATGTGTTCCAGACTCACGCTGCCGGTGCTGTCCTGCTTGGTCAGCGGCACACCATCGATCAGCACAAGAACCTGCAGCGAGGCACTGCCCCGCAGGAACAGACTGGCTGCCGTGCCACGACCGCCATTCTGTGTGAACTGAAAGCCAGCTTCGCTCGCCAGCAAGCTTGGTAAATCGACGGCCTGCGAACGTTCAATCACGTCGCGTCCGAGCACCGTTGTATGCGGCAAAGCATCAATCAGGAGTTGCTCGGAGCGGTTCGCTGTTACCACCGTCTGTTGGAGTTCAACGGTGTTGACAACACTTTGGGCAAGGACTTTGAATGAAGCAGACAACAGCAGAGCCACGACCAAGAGACGCTGGTACGGACAACAAATTTTCATGAAAGGAATCAATCAACAAAAAACCCTCGCCGTCGTCCCCGACAGCGCTTGGGCATCACGATTGCGCGCCAGGCGTGCAACCACCGTGTTGGCCGGTATCCGGGCTGGTGGACCAACCTCCATCGCCTTCCCAAGCGCGTGTTCAAAACGCTCAGTGGCCTTGATGGAAGCGGAATCAAATTGATTCGTCCACTTACCGTTGCGGGGGCAGCGCAGGTTAGGCCAGTGTTGAACACAAACCCTCCTGCTTCCCGTTGAACTGCAGCGTGTGAACCACACCGCGAGCACCAACGGCTGAATTCTACCGCCGATTGTTTTTCACAAACCCTACAATGTGCCTATGGCGAACTTGACCCAAATCGACCAAATTTCCGAACGCGTTGAGCGTTTGCTCTTGCGCTACCATGAACTGCAACGCACCAATGTTTTGCTGGGCGCCCAAGTCGATACGCTGACACAGGAGCGCGACTCCCTGAAGTCACGACTCGGTGCAGCGCGCGCCCGGGTGGATGCATTGCTGGAGCGCCTGCCCGAAGCAAGCTCCAGCACCAAGCAATAGAGCACCGCATGAAACAGCTTGAAGTACAAATCATGGGACAGAGCTACCTGCTGGGTTGTCCCGAGGGTGGGGATCAGCAATTGCTGCAAGCGGTTGAGCGCGTGGACAGCGCGATGTGCAAGATCCGTGATGGCGGCAAGATCAAGGCGCGCGACCGCATTGCGGTGCTGGCCGCGCTGAACCTGGCCTTTGACCTGACAGACCAGGCAAGCCCGGTTGCAGCCACGCAAGGAGCAGCATCAACCGCTGAACACGAGCCATTGCTGGATTCCTTGCTGCAACGTCTTGACGCTGCCCTGGGCGATGACGGCCGTCTGCTCTGAGATACTTTCCCGCGCTGCGTCAGACTCCAACAGAGCCTACAATCCGATTCGTCTGCAGTGCTCGCCGGGCTGTATATTTCCTTGAACCAATGCTCATAGAGCCCGGGCTTGGAACATCGCTGTTCAAGCGTGATCATCTCGCGTCAGATGAACCCAATGAGCAGTTGACCTCGCCCACCTGAACCCCGGTTCAGGATGCCGGTCCGGCGGCACTTGCAGACACCTTCCAAAAGCAGGAACACAATGACCTGGAACATCAATGGGGCCCCGGACCAGAAGGGTCGCATCGCCATCGTGACGGGTGCCAACATCGGTCTTGGCTACGACACTGCCCTGGCGCTTGCTGGCAAGGGTTGCACCGTTGTGCTGGCCTGCCGCAATCCTGACAAGGCGCAAGCTGCCCGGGAGCAGATCCTGTCTCGCTATCCGAAGGCCCATGTCAAGTGCCAGGCCCTGGACCTCAGCAGTCTCAAGTCGGTGCGATCGTTTGCCAGCGCCTTCTCAAAAAGCCACAAGAAACTGGACCTGCTGATCAACAATGCCGGCATCATGATGCCGCCCTTCTCGCTGAGTGAGGACGGCTTCGAGAGCCAGTTGGCAGCCAACTATCTTGGGCACTTCGCCCTGACCGGTCTGCTGTTGCCCCTGCTTGCCAAGACTCCAGACTCACGCATCGTCAGTCTCAGCAGCCTGGCTCACAACTGGGGCGACATCCGTTTCGACGACCTGCATTTCAAGAAGGGTTACAGCAAGCGCGGCGCCTACGGCCAAAGCAAACTGGCCTGCCTGATGTTTGCCTATGAACTCAATCGCCGACTTCGACGCGCGGGGATCAAGACCTTGTCGGTCGCCGCACATCCGGGGGTGGCAGTGACCAATCTTGCCCAGCATTTCCCGAAGTTTCTGGCGGTGTTCTTTCCGCTGGTTGGTCAGTCTGCGGCAAGCGGCGCACTGCCGACGCTGTATGCGGCCCTGGGTGAGGACATTGACGGTGGGGATTACTGCGGACCACGTCACATGCGTCAGATGCGCGGAGCTCCGGTCAAGGTCGGTTCAAACCGCGCTTCCAGAGATCAGACAGCGGCGAAGCGGCTATGGGAGCTTTCCGAGGAACTGACAGGCGTGCGTTTTCTGGATTGAGGCGCCCAGGTTGGGAATGCTAACGACCGGGCGTCGGTGGTGGATCAAAGGTTGCCGGAGTGCCCGTGCTATTTGTGGAACCAGACTCACCGCCCCCACAAGCCAGGAGAATCAGAGAAGTTATGACAATTGCAAGAAGTTTCATTTCAATTTGCTTTCGACAAGTTCATCCAGCAGAACATCGAGGTTTCTTCACGGCCTGTTAACCCAGACCCCGGTATGGGGAGAGAGCGTTCCGGCTGGATTACCAGGCAAAGTGCTGAAGTCCAGATACTCCTTGCTCGTGATGTAGCGCTGCAAGGTGCCCGCATTCACCAGACCCGGCGCCCAGAAGTACCAGCCCGGGGTCTTTGTGTCCCACGACCAAAGCGCGTGGAGGTTGACCGGTAGAGCCCCCGGTGATGGTGGGCTGATGCTCAGGCTGGTGTTGAATGCGCGCGGCGTCGGCGCGTCCCCCGTGGCAACAAGGTTCCAGCCCTGCCCCAGTGGTCTGCTGCCTTCTGCATTGAAGCTGCTCGATGCAATCGGCACTGCAGCGGGCAGGCTCACCGTGTGCGCTTTCCTGCTGTTGACCCAGTAGCCCTCCCCGGCCTGTATGCTGCTGAGCATGTCGTAGCCCTTGCTCAAGGTGTAATCCAACATTTCCTGAGCACTCAGCGCGGGCGCATAGACCCCCCACGTTCTCTTTGCCGGGAGCCACTTCCAAACGGAAGTGATCTTGGTCGAATCGGCAAACACCGACGCCACATCAAAGCTGCTCTCATACCCGTTACCAAGCAGGTTCCAGCCTGATACCAGATCCACGTCAATGCTTTCCGGTGTGGTCCCGCCCGGCACAGCAACCGCTATGCGGAAATTTGCCATTTTGAAATTCAACAGCTCTATGTCCGCATAGCTCATCCAAAACGTTCCATTGCCATTGGGGCCAGCGTACTGCCCAAGACTGTTTTTCAACAAGAAGGCCTGCTTCGCATCGTCCCAGCCGATTAGCAAAACCATATGGAGACCTTCTATGAAGCCGATTTCATCGTACTTATAGACACTATTCGGCGCCGACGAATCCCAGAAAGCTTGAAAGTCCTCCCTGATTACATAATTGAACAGGCCGGGCCCGTCTGCATACAGCGATGCCTTGAATTCATTGATGCTGACAGGCACCGTATAGAAGTCTTTCACCCGGTACTGGATTTGGCTTCCAGAAGGGTTAAAGCAAGAAGTGTTGGATGCTGCGTAGGGGAAAACACTTTCAGGCAGAGGGCCAGAGTCCGCGTCAGGTGGTGGCGCCCAAAAAAGCGGAGCCGTCAAAAAGCCGCCTTTACAGCCAGACTGTTTTGTATTGCATGAAATCTGCTGCTGTTCAGATACATCCAATGGCGAACCGGATGCCCTTACTCCGCTCATGAGTAACTTTGACTCCATCGCCCCTGCTGAAGCAAATGCCCAGCAGGCACTGCATTTCCCTTGATCTTTTGCCGGTGTAACAAAGCCCAAGTCCGCTGCGTTGTACGCGGCGGGTAATCTGGCTTGCACCGCTTGCCGCGCCCCACCTGGTTTGACCTTCAAGTAGCTTTGATACTCCGCCTCACTCAAGGGAAGAGCACCAAACGTGTAACGATGATCATTGGGCTGCGCCAGAGCCGGCAAACAAACGGTAACAAGCGTGATCATGGTGCTTAGCAGCCAGGACCGTACCAGCTTCGTCGGGAACATGAGTTTTCTCCACTCGCTTCAGTTAATCATCCATGGGACCAACAGCACGCTCGTGTCTCGACCGAACGCAAGAACACACGCTGCATTGAGTACCCTACGACGACCATTCTGGACTTGCTGGTTCGACGAACCTTTGCTGGCCTGCGCAATACTTTTGCTGACAGGATATATTATTGTCGGAACATGAAAACACAGATTGATCACTTGGTTGTCGTGGCTCGAACCCTGGAACTTGGGGTGCAGTGGTGTCAGGCGACCCTGGGCATCACACCCGGCGCTGGCGGTGAGCACGCCCTTTATGGAACGCACAACCGATTGTTCAAAATCGCCACGCCGTCCAACCCGCTGGCGTACTTTGAAATCATCGCCATCAATCCGCAGGCTGCACGTACTGCGAACTCACCGCGCAAACGCTGGTTCGACATGGATGATCCAGCGCTGCAGGCAGCCGTCGCCATCGAACCGCGTCTCGTGCATCTTGTTGCAAATACAACTGACATTCAGGTCGCCCGACTGGCTTTGAAAGCACAGGGTATCGACCGAGGGCCGGCGATTCAAGCCAGTCGCCATTCCAGACGCGGCCTGCTGCAATGGCAAATCACCGTGCGAGAAGATGGCCAGCGCTTGTTCGACGGCGCCCTGCCAACCCTTATTCAATGGGGCAAGCCCGATGCCGACGAGCCGCTGCGCCTGCACCCAAGAAACAGCCTGCCCCGCTCTGGTGTGACCCTGCAGAGCATTTTTGTCACCCATCCGACGGCCACGAAGCTACAGGCGGCTTACGATGCCATCGGCCTGTCGGGCGTTGCGATCGAAGCAGGCCCGGCCAACATCACCGTCACCTTGCATACGCCCAAAGGTGCTATCCAGCTTCAGAGTGGCGGACTCCAGTGCAGTTCGTCGGCTTGCGCCGGCGAAATTCTGAACAGTGCGATACTTGCCGCGCCTTCTGAGCAAGTACTTCATACGCACACAAACCACCCCCAATGAACCTCGAACCTCTCTTGATTATTGAGCTTGCTGCTCTGGGATTGAGTACCGGCTTTCTGGCCGGTTTGCTGGGCATTGGCGGGGGCATGCTGATGGTCCCCTTCATCACGCTGATCCTTTCGGCACGCTCAGTCGGCCCGGATCTGACGGTCAAGATGGCCATCGCAACGTCAATGGCAACCATCATCTTCACTTCCATCTCCAGCGTGCGCGCGCACCACAAGCGGGGTGCCGTGCGCTGGGATCTGGTCAAGGGTTTGGCACCAGGCATCGTGCTCGGCGGTGCGCTGGCCAGTATGGGCGTTTTCGCAATGCTCAAGGGTTCGTCTCTGGCACTGTTCTTTGCCCTTTTCGTCAGCTTTTCGGCGACACAGATGTTTCTCGACAAGAAGCCGGCGCCGACACGCCAGGTACCGGGTACCGGTGGGCTGATTGGCGCTGGCGGCGTGATTGGCTTCCTGTCTGGCTTGGTAGGCGCGGGCGGTGGTTTTGTCAGCGTGCCATTTATGACCTGGTGCAACGTGGCCATTCACAGCGCAGTGGCCACCTCGGCAGCGCTGGGCTTTCCGATCGCGCTGGCCAACGTCATCGGCTACGTCATTGCGGGCCAGAGCGTCCAGAATCTGCCGCCCTACTCGTTTGGGTACATCTGGCTGCCCGCGCTGGTGGTGATTGCCTGTTGCAGCGTGTTCACGGCACCGCTGGGCGCGCGCGCTGCGCACAAATTACCGGTCAAACAGCTCAAGCGGGTATTTGCCAGCATTCTGTATTTGCTGGCCGCCTACATGCTCTACAAAGCCTTGGCTTGATGGCTCAAACTGAATAGTTGATAGGCCTGCTGTAAGCAGGGTCAGCGTGCCAGGCCCAGTAGGTCTGCACCAACTGGCGCGTGATCGGACCGGGTTTGCCGTCACCGATGGCTTGCTGGTCCACTCTGGTTACCGGCAGCACACCGCCACCCGAAGTTGACAGCAGCACTTCTTGCGCGCCACGCAATTCGTCGGCCGGCAAGTCTCGCGGTTGAACTTCGAGACCGAGCGATTGTGCGATCTCGATCACCGTGCGGCGCGAGACGCCTTCAAGCATGCCCTGATCTGGTGTGACCAGTGCACCCCCGCTGAAGCAAAACACGTTAAAGCCCGGACCCTCGACCACATTCCCAAACCCGTCAACCAGCAAGACAGTATCCGCTCCGGAGTCCAGTGCGCCGAGCAAACCCATGGTCATGTCGTTCCAGTGGTAATTCTTGGCAGATGGATCCACTGAGGCCGCAGGAATGCGCTGCACATCGCTGATCTTCACATGCAGGCCCTGCTCGCGCTGCTGCGCATTGGCTATCCAGACAAAAGGCACGGCAAAGGCATAGAACTGGTTGACCGCAAGACGCGGATCGCGCGATCCCCATGGCGGCTGACCACGCGTGCAAATCATCTCGACGTAGGAAGCACGCAGGCCACTCAGGCGCACGCATTGCGTGAGCACGTCGGCGATCTGTTCATCCGTCAAACCGGTGTCAAGTCGCCATCTGTTGCAACTGCGCCGGAAGCGCTCAAGGTGCGGTTCGAGACGGAAGAAAGCACCATCCCAGACAGTCACCACATCGTAGGTGGCGTCGGAACGCAAAAAGCCCCAATCGGTGATGGGAATACTGGCCTGGGCGATCGGCAGATACTGCCCACGCACAAAGGCGGCGCCTTGCGAGAAATCTGGTGTGGACATGGCTCTGACCCTGTGCTGTGGTTTGGGGGGTAGAACAAAGGACTTGTTCTACCCCGAAACCTGCTGGCGGAGCAGGGGGGATTCGAACCCCCGGAGGGTTTTACCCCTCGCACGCTTTCCAGGCGTGTGACTTAAACCACTCATCCACCGCTCCAGCACTTTGAATTTTAACTGAGGCATGAACTCAATTCGCCAGCAGTCTCGCGCAAGGCAAGAAAAAAGCCACCCGAAGGTGGCCTTTTATCTTAAGCAGAACGCCGCGATTACAGCGCTGTCTTCTTGCCAGCCTTGTAGACCGACAGCGTCATCGACGGGTTCTTCAACTCGCCATTGGGCTCAAACGCGATGGTGCCTGTGACACCCTTGTAGTTGGTTTCGATCAGCTTGGCCGTGTAGACCTTCGGATCCGTCGAATTGGCACGCTTCATGGCGTCAACCAGCACGAAGGTAGCATCATAGGTGTAAGGGCTGTAAACCTGGAACTGGCCCGGGAACTTCTTGTCGTACTTGGCCTTCCACGCCGTGCCACCAGGCATCTTCTCCAGCGACGCGCCACCTTCAGCGCAGATCACGTTCTCCAGCGTCTTGGCGCCACCAGCCAGTTTGGCAACTTCTGCAGTACAGATGCCATCGCCACCATAGTACTTGGTCGTGGTCAGACCGAGTTGTTCCATCTGACGCAACATCGGGCCGGCTTGGGGATCCATGCCACCGAAGAAGATTGCATCAGGTTTCTTTGCCTTGATCGAAGTAAGGATCGACATGAAGTCGGTTGCCTTGTCGTTGGTGAATTGCTCATCAACTACGGTCATGCCATGAGCCAGAGCCGTCTTCTTGAACACTTCAGCGACGCCTTGACCATAAGCGGTACGGTCGTCGATGATGGCAACCGATTTCAGCTTGAGGGTCGAGTAAGCATGTGCTGCCAGACCAGCGCCCAGGGCGTTGTCGTTGGCAATGATGCGGTAGGTGGTCTTGTAGCCTGGCTTGGTCAGGTTGGGGTTGGTTGCGGCGCCAGTGATGTGGGGAATACCACAGTCGTTATAGACCTTGGAAGCCGGAATCGTGGTACCCGAGTTCAGGTGACCGACAACGCCTGCAACCTTGCTGTCGCACAGCTTCTGCGCCACTGCAGTGCCTTGCTTTGGATCCGCTGCGTCGTCTTCCGACTGCAGTTCGAACTTGATCTTCTTGCCGCCAATGACGATGTTCTGTGCGTTGAGTTCCTCAACCGCCATCAGAGCGCCGTTGTTATTGTCCTTGCCGTAGTGGGCTTGACCACCCGACATCGGAGCCACATGGCCGATCTTGACAACTTGCACGTCCTGGCCCATGGCCACGCCAGCGGCAACTGCCAATGCGGCGGCGGCAGTAATTTTCAACTTCATTTGCATAGACAACTCCAAAATTAAAAGAAATGTGAATTAATGATTAATTCCACGGCCCACACGATAACCCAATTCGGTGTGAATTTACCTAGGGAAGACACCAATTTTGCCAGCAAAGCACGGATTATTTGCTGTCGGCTTCACCTTTGCCGTCGCGTAGAGCCGCTTGGAACTTCTTCAAATGCTCTGCCACCAGAGTCTGCACCAGATCCCGAACCTGCTGCTCGATAAGCGGATCAAGCGCCCGCACCGGCGCGCGGGCTAATGTCGGTGACTGCACGATCTCAGTCAAGGTCGGCAAAAAGCGCGGAGGAACGCGGGGTGAATCGCTCATCATTCAGACGCCTTCAGGCTCAGGTCATGTCGAGTGATGGCGTATCCGCGGTCGGTGTACTGTTTCCAGCGAGCGCGCGCAATTTGACGGTCCTGTTGTTCCTGCCCTACCAGTTCAATGACGCGCTCAAACTGATCAAATCCCGCAGGGACCCGTTCTCCAAGATTGAGCAGGACCTGCCGATGCGGCGTGGACTCCAACTCGGGAGACAGAAACACCGGCGACGCGGCGACCACGTGGGCCTCGCTGTCCGCCAGACAATGCGGCACAAAGTCAGTCGCAGAAAATGTCCAGAGCAGTGAGTCAAGTTCCTGCAGTGTCTCTGGCGGACCCACCACCACCACCTTGGCACCACTTCCAACGGCCTTGCGCAGCAACCGGCATGCGTAGCCCAGCCGGTCTGGTGCATTGAAGTGAAAGGCGACTTCGGTCACTGCCGCGGTTCCCGCATCTACTTCGTCGCAGCGAGCAGGTATTGCAGCAGCAGGGCCACGGGGCGCCCGGTCGCCCCGTTGGCCGCGCCGCTCTTCCAGGCCGTTCCGGCAATATCAAGATGCGCCCAAGGAAATTTGCCGGCAAAACGCTGCAGGAACTTGGCCGCCGTGATGGCGCCCCCGGCACGCCCGGCGACGTTGGCCACGTCAGCAAAGTTGCTCTTCAGTCCTTCAGCATAATCCTCGTCCAGCGGCATGCGCCAGCACAGGTCGGAACTCGCCTCGCCAGCAGCCAGCAGTGCGGCGGCGAGATCGTCGTTGCTGGCAAAAAGACCGCTGCGCACACCACCCAACGCAATCATGCAAGCGCCGGTCAAGGTGGCAATGTCCACCACGGCGCGCGGTTTGAAGCGCTCCGCATAGGTCAAGGCGTCGCAGAGCACGAGGCGCCCCTCTGCATCGGTATTGAGAATCTCGATCGTCTGTCCACTCATGCTGCTGACCACATCGCCGGGCTTGACGGCGCGACCATCTGGCAAGTTCTCGCAGGCCGGAATCAGGCCCACGACATTGATGGCCGGCTTCAGTATGGCAAGTGCCCGAAAAACACCCAGCACGCTGGCTGCGCCCGACATGTCAAACTTCATTTCGTCCATTTCAGGCGCCGGCTTCAGCGAGATGCCGCCGCTGTCAAAAGTGATGCCTTTGCCGACCAGAACCGTCGGCGCCACCGCCTTGGCCGCACCCGTGTAGCGCAGAACGATAAAGCGCAGTTGCTCCTGCGAGCCCTGCGCCACCGCCATGAAAGAGCCCATGCCGAGTTTGGCCACTTCCTTGGGACCGAGCACCTGACAGGCAATCTTCGGGTACTTGGCCAAGGCGCGTGCCGCACCCGCAAGCAGGGTTGGCGTGGCATGGTTGGCAGGACGATTCGCCCATTCCTTGGCGTACTCGATACCCGCAACCGCCGCCGCTGTTTGCTCAAACACTGACTTGTGCTTGGCTGCGGCTGGCAGCGCAACCACCACCCGTTGCAGGGTGCGTGGCTCGGGCTTCGATTTTGTCGTCGTAAACACGTAACTTGCTTCGGCAACCGCCACCATGCTGGCGCGCAGACCTTCGGCTTCGGGCTCACTGGAAAAACAGAGTACCAATTTCTTCAAGTTATTACCCTTGACGGCCGCGACCGCGCCGGCCACGCCCTGGCGCAATTCCCTGACCGAGCCCTCGCCCACGCTGACCAGCACCAGTCGCGAGCAAGCCAGCCCGGTGGGGCGGTAAATCTGCAGGGATTTACCTGCTTTGGTTTCCAGATCGCCCGCCTTGTGCACCTGTGACACCAACACCGACAAGGCATCCTTGCCCGGCTTGAAGGTGGCGCTGAGCAGCACGATCAGGGCGTCGCATGTTTCGCTGCCGGCGGCGGCCAGGTCGAACGACTTGAGTTCAAAATTCATAAATCACTTTCTGTCTGGGGTGCAAAGGCTACCCGCAATGTTTCATAATAGGTCGGGATGTTATTCCATTCTTCAGTTCGCCAGGAACTGGCTCGCAGTTTCGGTGCCACGCTGGTGGTGCTGGTGACCGTCGTCATGACGATGACCTTGATCCGCACGCTCGGTCAGGCCTCGCGCGGCAGCTTCAATCCGTCCGATGTGATGCTCGTCATGGGCTACACGGTGCTGGCCTACATGCCAACCATCCTGACGATGAGCCTCTTCATCGCGATCTTCGGCACTTTGTCACGAATGTACCGCGACAGCGAAATGGTGATCTGGTTTGGCAGTGGCAAGGGTCTCGCAGCCCTGCTCAAACCGCTGTTCCGGTTTGCCTGGCCGGTGTTGCTGGTGGTCATGGCGTTGGCGCTGCTGGTGCTGCCTTGGTCAAACAACAAGATTGAAGTACTCAAGGAGCAGTACGAGCGACGCGGCGATATGGATCGGGTTGAGCCCGGCCAGTTCCAGGAATCCGCTGGTGGCACGCGGGTTTTTTTTGTGGAGAAGAACGCGGGTGGCAAGGAGTCCGGCGCGAACGTTTTCATTGCCACCACGGAGTTTGGCAAGGAGACCGTCACCTCGGCTCGCAGTGGTCAGGTCCAGCGTGTGGAACAAGACCGATTCCTTATGCTCAGCAAAGGCCAACGACTGGAAAACGAGGTGGGCAAGACCGAGTTGAAGATCAGCGAGTTTGAGGAATAC
>CAIYGK010000313.1 GCA_903925725.1 uncultured beta proteobacterium
CACCGCCTACACCTAGACGGTAACGCAGTGGTCAGCACACTGTCCGGAGGAACACAGAAACGTGTGGCGCTGGCACAAGCACTGGTCTCCCAACCTGACGTTCTGCTATTGGATGAGCCGACCAACCACTTGGATCTGGACTCCATCGAGTGGCTGGAAGAGCTACTGGTGGCCTTCAAGGGTGCCCTCGTCACGATCACCCATGACCGAGCCTTTCTTGACCGTGTAGCAACCCGAATCGTTGAACTGGACCGCGGAATTCTGCGATCCTATACCGGCAATTTCTCCCAATACGTCGCACTCAAGGACGAGCAATTGGCGCAAGAGGCGGTGATCAGTGCCAAAGCGGACAAACTGCTGGCGCAAGAGGAAATCTGGATCAGGAAAGGCGTTGAAGCCCGTCGCACCCGCAGTCAAAGCCGGATCGTGCGACTGGAAAAACTGCGCGCCAGTCGGGCCGCACATCGCGAAGCGCTTGGCAATGTACGGATGGATGTGGCATCCGGAACACTCAGCGGGAAACTGGTCTCCGAACTGACCCTGGCCTGCAAGCGCTTCGGCGACAAGATCATCATCAAGGACTTCTCAGCCACTGTTATGCGCGGCGACAAGATCGGCCTGCTCGGACCCAACGGAGCCGGCAAAACGACGCTGCTCAAACTCATACTGGGTGAACTGCAGCCCGACAGCGGCAAGGTTCGACAAGGCGCAAACCAGCAGGTCGCCTACTTTGACCAAATGCGCAATGCGCTGGACCTGGACGCGACACTAGAGGATTTCATCAGTCCTGGTAGCGAATGGATCGAGATCGGCAATCAACGCAAGCATGTCAAAAGCTATCTGGGCGACTTTCTTTTCTCGCCGGCCCGCGCCAACTCGCCAGTTAGATCCCTGTCTGGGGGCGAACGCAACCGCTTGCTGCTGGCGCGCTTGTTTGCCCGACCGGCCAATGTGCTGGTGCTCGACGAGCCCACCAACGACCTCGATATCGAAACACTGGAACTGCTCGAAGAATTACTGCAGAGCTACGAAGGCACGGTGTTTCTGGTCAGCCATGACCGCACCTTCCTCGACAATGTGGTGACCAGCACAATTGCCTTTGAGGGCGACGGTCTCTGGCGCGAATACGAAGGTGGCGTACAGGACTGGCTGATTCAATCCAAGCGCAGTCGCGCCATATCCATGGCAGCGAGCGCGAGCACCATCAGCGCACGGCCAGCCGCAAGCAAGGCACAAAGCCCAGCCGACAGCACGAGCCCGCAAAAGCCGGTTCCTGCGCGCAAACTCAACAACAAGGAACAGCGCGAACTCGACGGTCTGCCTGCAAAGCTGTCACAACTCGAGCAGGAACAAGCAACGCTGCGCGCTGAACTCAATGACACCGACCTCTACACCAAGGACCCCCAAAAGGCCGGCAAGCTCTACCAGCGCGATACCGCCATCGAAGAAGAAATGTTGAGCCTGCTGACGCGCTGGGAGACGCTCTCGGAATCTTGAACTGAACACGCCATGA
>CAIYGK010000314.1 GCA_903925725.1 uncultured beta proteobacterium
ACCGGCCACCAGTTGCGCTGGCCAGGGTCCGGCCAGCGGCAGGGGGATGGAGAAACCAGCGCCGCACAGGAACATCTGCTCACCCTGCGGCGTCAGTGCCCCTTCCAGCAGGTTCATGCTGGGCATGCCGATGAAGGCCGCCACAAACAGGTTGGCCGGGCGATTGAAGACTTCCGAGGGTGTGCCGACCTGCTGGATATGCCCCTTGTGAAAAATCACGATGCGCGAAGCCAGGGTCATGGCTTCAACCTGATCGTGTGTGACATAAATCGTTGTCTTGCCCAGGCGCTCATGCAGCATGGCCAGTTCGGTGCGCATGTGGCCACGAAGTTTGGCGTCCAGATTGGACAGCGGCTCATCAAACAGGAACACCGCCGGTTCGCGCACGATGCAGCGCCCGATCGCGACCCGTTGCCTTTGTCCGCCCGACAGCTCTTTCGGCTTGCGCTTGAGCAGGTGCGTAATGCTCAGGATTTCTGCCGCCTCATTGACGCGCTTTTCAATCTCGGCTTTGGACTTGCCTGCCAGGTCCAGTGCGAAGCTCATGTTCTGCGCCACATCCATGTGCGGATAGAGCGCGTAGTTCTGGAACACCATGGCAATGTCGCGCGCCATCGGTGCCCGATCCGTCACGTCCTTGCCGTTGATGAAGATATGCCCCTCGCTCACGTCCTCCAGACCAGCAATCATGCGCAGCACGGTGGACTTGCCGCAACCCGACTCGCCCAGCAGCACCACAAACTCGCCCTGCTCGACCGTCAGATCGAGTTCCTGCACCACACTCACGCTGCCAAAGCGCTTGCTTACGCCCTGAAGTTGCAGACCGTGGACAGGTGTGGTCATGGTGTTGCCTTCGATAATTGCTAGAGGAAGGACGGAAACGGCAGGTCGGTGTCTTTGGTAAAGACGTCATCGAAGCCGCGCTCGTAGTGGTACTCCATGTCGTCCTTGTTGTCGGGGAAAACAAACTTGCCACCGACCTGCCAGATGAAGGGCTTGAACCTGTATTTGAGTCTGTCTTTCTTCATGTTCCAAAGCATGTTGATCTCCATCGGATCGGCCATGAAGTTGGACCAGATGTCGTGGTGGTAGGCGATGACAACCTTGCAATTCAGCGCCTCGCCCATGCGCAGGATGTCCGACGAGGTCATCTTGTCGGTGACGCCACGCGGGTTCTCGCCATAGCTGCCCAGCGCCACGTCAATCGCATGCTCGTTGCCGTGCTTGGCGTAGCCGTTCGAATAGTGCGAATCGCCGCTGTGGTAGACGCTGCCGCCCGGTGTCTTGATCAGGTAGTTCACCGCCACATCATCCATGTCCGGCGGCATCTTGCCCTTGGCTGTCTGACCCGCGGGAATGGTCAGCGCCATGGTACGGTCAAAGGCCTCCAGCACCACGATTTCGACGTCGCCCACCTTGACCACGTCCCCGGGGCGCACGGTGGTGATGCGCTCGCGCGGCACGCCCCACTTGAGCCAAACGTCGGTGCTGGATTGCGGGCCGATGAAGGGCACAGTGGCCGGGCAGTTCTTCAGCACGGCAGCAGCCACGTTGATGTCGATGTGGTCGTTGTGTGTGTGCGAGGACAGCACGGCGTCAACCTGGCGGATCGCGAACGGGTCGATCACAAAGGGCGAGACGCGCAGGTTGCGCTGCAGTTTGACGCAACCGGTCATGCGCGCCATCTGGTGGTGCGCGTCCATCAGCGGGTTCTTCATGGAGCGCTTGCCGGTGCCGCACCAGAGGTCGATGCAGATGTTGGTATTGCCCTCGCTCTTGACCCAAATGCCGGTGCAGGCCAGCCACCACATGGCGAAGGTGCCGGGCTTCACCACCTCGCGCTCGATCTCTTCGTTGAGCCAAGTGCCCCATTGCGGAAAGGTGCTCAGAACCCAGGATTCCTTGGTGATTTCATCTACTTTTGCCAATTTCTTTTCCTTGTTGCTGTTCCAGTCGACCGTTGCCTACGGCCAAAGTAAACGATCAATTCGACTCACTAAACTCGTCAACTTTTCATAATATGATCATCTTTTTGATCTTTCCAATCATTTTGATCCTATTTCATCATTTGTTGCGCAAGATCAAGAACTGGAGACGAAATACAGCGCGGCCTCGGCCTTCTCCCGGTTCGCGGCCACGATGACGTCCCGCGACGCTTCGTGCCGGACATAAATATTGCTCGGCCCGACGCCTTCCTCAATCACTTTGAGTTCAAACTTCAGCGGGTCCGGCGCCGACGCACGAACATAGAAAAGCTGCTGCTTGCCGCGCCGACAACCACCGATGAACACCGGCACGCCTGCGAGCGTGGTACCGACGACGACGTGGTAGAACTCGGAGACCTCCGGATGCTCGTAGACCTTGCGGAACTCGCCATCAATCTTCTTGTAAATGCGGAACCAGGAGCCGTGAAAAGGCTCTATCGTGGCAAATTCAAGCTCACCATCGCTGTCGATATCGATGGCCGAAATATCGCTGATTGGCCAGTCCATGAACTGGCGTACTGTCCAACCGGCATCCGGACTCGGCGGTGGTGTTACCTCGAAAGCACCCTGCTCGCAGGTCACCAAAGCCGACATGCCGCCGCTTCGCGTGAGGCGGCTGTAGCCATGGTTCTTGCTCAAGCCGTCCTTCAGGACACGGACCTGAAGTTCTCCCTTGCCAGTGAACTCGCCGACCCAGATCTTTCCCGGATTTGACCAGTCTTCCTTGGATTCCTTGGTCGTCGCCAGGGTGCAGCCAATGAAGTAGTGTCTCCCACCCACCGTCAGCAAATCGAAGCGGTGAATGTAGGGCAGGTGCAACACGTCAGTGACCTCGTAGCCCCGGTCTGCCAGGGGCCGCACATGGACGATCTTGGCTTCTTCCCACTGGAACATCTTGAAGAACTTCTGCACTGCCAGAAACTCGCCGTTGGCGCCAGGGATCGGGACCATGGACATGGTGCCGCCAGGCCCATCCCAGACCGTGTGGGACTCGCTGTAGTCGGACCCGGTCCAGGCCAGGCACGGCCCTTCTCCTTCGGTGGCCAGCAGGATACGTGGCTCGCCATCGACCTCGATGCAGTTGGCCGAATAGCATCGGTTCATGGTCGTCAGAAAACGCTTTTCGATCTTCATGGGCGTCCTTTACAAAGATCAATTTGACTCATTAAACGGTCAATATGTTCATTTTAGCCATCGCAAATGCTACCCGAGCGCAGACATTGATCGCTTGCAGTTCTACAATCAAATCGACAACAGGGCACACAAGGTGGGCATGAAAGCAATCATCACCGTCGATATCGGCACGACCAGCAGCAGGGCCAGCCTTTACGATGCCTGCGGCCGTGTGCTGCACATGGCCCAACAGGAAAACCTGCCTGTCTTCTTTGAAGATGGCAGGGTAGAGCAGGATCCTGTGCAGTGGCAGGAAGTGCTGCTGACGATCCTGAAATCCTGCGCTGAGGCGGCCCGCGACGCTGGCATGGAGCCGCTTGGGATCGCCGTCACCGCCTCACGTTCGTCGGTGATCCCGGTGGACAGAATGGGGGCGGCCTTGCATCCGGCGATCATGTGGCAGGACCGGCGCAGCGCCGATATGGCCCAGGCCATGAGCGAATCCAACGCACTGGTCTATGGCAAGACCGGTTTGAAGATTTCGCCGGTTTTTTCTGCCATCAAGATGCGCTGGCTGCGCCACCATCGTCCCGACATCTGGAGCAAAACGCACAAACTGCTGGGCATTCAGGACTGGGCGCTGTATCTCCTGACCGGGCGCTTTGTCACCGACCAGAGCTTTGGCAGTCGCACCAACCTGCTCAATCTTGAAACGCGCTGCTGGGATGCGGAGTTGCTGGAACTGTTCGAAGTGCCTGCTGCCATG
>CAIYGK010000315.1 GCA_903925725.1 uncultured beta proteobacterium
ACTGAATCTTGATGGCGCTGGGCGCGGGGGTCAGAGGAAATGTGCCGCTCATGACTTAGCCCGTGATCCCATAGCGTCCACGCATGTTGAGCGCCTGGTTCACGATGCCCACCACCACGGCCTTGTTTTGCACCATGGCGGACTGGAAGCTGCGCGCATCCATGGCTCGCACCGAGAAATTGATGTTGATTGGCGCTTGGGCTGTGGCCGTGCTGCTGTCACTGCCGCCTGGCATGCTGGGTGACTTCCCGTTGGGGATGATCGACCCTGCGCCGTTAGGCACAAACCATTCCGGGCCTTGCTCGCCCACGATGTAGGGCTGACCTCCAGCGACCGGGCCGCCATCGGCCTTGAACAGGCCCGACAGAAAGTTCCCGGCACTGCTGAACATTCCTGATAGCGACATGCCGCTGGTCGCTTGCGCCAGTGGTTTCATGATGCTGTTTTGAATCTGGATGCGAATCAGGTCCGCAATGATGGAATTGGCCAGGCTCTTGAAGTCGAGCTTGCCGGTCTGCACAAAGCTCACCAGCGCGTCTTCCATACCTTTGAATGCATTTGTAAAGAGCCGCTCGGACTGAGCAGCCGCGTTGGTGACGGTGTCGATGTAGTTGTTGAGTGCCTTGGTGACACCGGTCTCCCACGAACGCTCAGCATCCCACCGGGATTCAATCGCTTTGACCATGACTGCCGTGGATTTGACAGCCTCATCCCGCAGGCGCTGCTGGGTGTCTGCTGTTAATTTGGTTCCGCTTTGCTCGGCATCCCAGATCTGCTGCTCGACGGCGAGGAAGTTCTTACGCTTGACGTTGGCAATTTCCTGCGCCTGTGCGTTCATTCCAATCAGGTCGGTCTGGAAGATGTACTGCTCGTTGGCCTGCTCCAGGCTGTGCGTAAAGGCATTGATGCGCTTTGTCTCATCGAACTTCTGCTGGGCATCGAATCGATCATTCACCGCCTGCACCAGAGTGGCCGTGGACTTGGTCGCCTCGGTGCGCAATCTCTGCTGCGCATCGGTGGACAACTTCGAGCCGTTCTTTTCTGCATCCCAGATTTGCTGTTCAACGGCCAGGAAGTTCTTGCGTCCTTCGGTGGCCAGAGCCTGATCGCGGGCGTTCAGTCCAATCAGGGTGTTTTGGAATTCATATTGCTGGTTGGCCACATCAAGACTGTGGGCGAAAGCATCGATGCGCTTGCTCTCGTCAATGGACTGGATGCTTGAGACGGTGGCTGTCACTTTGGCCATGTCACCCAGACGGCCTTCCTTGACCGCCAACAGGCGGCCTTTTTCGATCATGGCCTCGTACTTACCCAGTTTGTCTTTGATGGCTTCGACATTGAGCGAGTCCAGGTACGAGTCAAACGGGCTGGTTTTGTCGGGCCGCTGGTCAGGAATGGCAAACGAGCGCTTTGCTGACTCGACGGGCTTTTTCAGACCTGCATCCCGCTGGGCAAACTGCTCATCGAGTTTGGTCAAGAACAACGGTGCGGTCCAGATCTTGACCATGTCCTCGTTAAAGGACTCGGCGTGGCTCTTGAGGTCTGAGGTCAGCGTTGCAAAGCGGCGCTTGACCGGATCAAGCGACTTCTCACTGATCATCTCTGCGCCAATGCCGTCCATGAAGGCCAGGACCGAAACGATGTCCGCCCCGGTGGCTGCAATTGCGTTACCGGCAATGCGAACAATCCGAACGCAAGCGTCGAAGATGTCGATGAAGGCAGCCACTGCGCGCAAACCTTCACGCGCCCAGGTCTCAATCACGTTGTCCTGCTTGAGTTGCTTGGCGGTGTCGTTCAGTCGCTCGGTCATGCTGCCTGAAGCCAGCAAGGCATCTGTGAAGTCACGCATCACCGGCAGCAAGGCCGAGGCAATGGTGTTGTAGAGCGACTTCTTCCTGCCCTCCAAACGCACGAGGTTCTTCTCGTACATGTCTGCTTCGGCTGCCATCTCGGACGTGACCTTGGCGTTGAGTTCGCCGATCTCAGCCAGGTCTTGCATGAACGGCAGCAGTTCCGCGCCGCGTTTGCCCAGCAGCATCTGGGCAGTGGCCACCGCCTGTGTGCTGCTGTCCATGGAGTCGAGCTTTTTGGCCAGGTCCAGCATGACTTCACCCGAGTCTCGCAACTTTCCCGATGAGTCGGTGACCTCAACACCCAGCGATTTGAACAAGTCGGACTGTTTTTGGCTGCCGCCCGCCGCCTCGAACATGGCTTTGGAGAGCTTTTGCAGCCCGCCACCGACCTCTTCCAAACTGGTACCCGAGAGTTTGGCTGCCGACTTCAAGCCTGAGAGGGCTTCCACAGTTGCTCCGGTCTTCTTGGCCATCTGGTCGAGCTCACCCGCAGATTCAATCGCCCCCTTGATGCCATCGGCAAAGGCATCAAAGGTGTATGCCGCCGCCATAGCCATCACTGCGCCCTTGACCGCCTTCATGGCGGTTTCCGACACATTGCCGATGGTGTCCATGGCTTTTTTGGCCATGAACTCGGCCTTATTCAGGTCGGATTCAAAGCGAGCGATATTGGCCTCGAGGCTGACGACGAGGCTGGCGAGGGTTGCCATGGGGGATTTACTCCTTTTTGCCCAAGAGGGCTGAGATCAAACGGCTGTGCGCCTCAACATCAAAGCTCTCATCGGGCGGAGCATCGGCGTCATTGGTGGCGGCAGGTTCTGAAGTACGCAGTCCCGGCATAAAGTCATCGGCCTGGTACGCATCCTGACCTTCGCGGCGGTGGACGTTGGCCAGCGTGGCGCAGACCTGGCCAAAGCCAAAGTCGGCCCGCATGTCCGGCAAGCCTTCCAGCCCAGCAAACGCCATCCACTCCGCAACCTGCTGCGAACTCAGACTCCCGAGGAGATGGTCAGGGTGTTGGAATCCGAGGGCAAGGCAGAGTCGGAA
>CAIYGK010000316.1 GCA_903925725.1 uncultured beta proteobacterium
CGCGGAGTCACCCACTGCGGCGCCCTCGGCCCGTGGGACGCCTCAAAAATGCTGCAACACGTCTGAAATCGCCTGCGGATAGATCAGATGCTCCTGGGTCAAGACCCTCGCCGCCAGGATGTCGGCCGTGTCGCCGGGCAAGACGGGCACAACCGCCTGCGCCAGGATGGCACCGTGATCGAGTACAGCCGTCACCTGATGCACCGTCGCGCCAGCCACCTTGCAGCCGGCATCGAGTGCCCTTTGATGCGTGTGCAAACCCGGAAAGGCTGGCAGCAGTGAGGGGTGAATATTGAGCAGGCGGCCCTCATAGTGGCTCACAAAGCCGGGCGTCAGGATGCGCATGAAGCCGGCCAGCACCAGCAACAAGGGCTGCGCAGGTTCATCGTAACGGTCAATCAATTCGGACAGGGCAGCGTCGAAAGCGTCGCGCGAGGCAAATGCCTTGTGATCCAGAACCGCACTGTCAATGCCCTGCCCGGCAGCAAACGCCAGCCCTTTGGCATCGGGACGGTTGCTGATCACGGCCGCCACTCTGGCGTCAAACTTTTCTTGCCAGGCGTCACGTTGGGCCGCTTTAACGATGGCCGCCATGTTGGAACCCGTGCCAGAGATCAAAATAACGATGTTTTTCATACCGGACCGAATTATGACCCTGACCCCCGTTGAAGCCCGCGTGCTCGGCACCTTGATGGAAAAAGCACGCACGGTGCCCGACAGTTACCCGCTGACACTCAACTCCCTGCTCCTGGGCTGCAACCAGAAAAGCAGTCGCGAGCCGCTGATGGAACTTGACGAGGCGCAGGTTGCCGGCGCTGTCGATGCACTGATCAGCGCCGGTCTCGTGCGATCGGTTAGCGGCGGGCGCAGTGCGCGCTATGAACACAACTTCCAGCGCGGCATTGGCGTCTTTGAGCAGTCTGCAGTGCTGCTGGGCGTGTTGATGTTGCGCGGCCCGCAAACCGCGGCCGAGTTGCGGCTGAATACCGAACGCTGGTACAAGTTTGCAGACATCTCCTCTGTCGAGGGCTTTCTGGAAGAGTTGCAGGACCGCTCAAGCGAAAAAGGTGGCCCGCTGGTCGTTAAACTGGCGCGCGCGCCTGGAGCCCGCGAGCAGCGCTGGGCGCATCTGCTTGGTGGCACTGTTGATCCCGCCCAGGCACTGCCCGCTGGCACAGCTGGCGGCAATGCCGAACGCATCGAAAGACTGGAAACGGAAGTTGCCCAGTTGCGCGAGACGGTGCAAAAACTTTGTCAGGAACTGGGCGTGTCACCACCTGGACAGAGATAATCGAACGACCGTGCTAAAAACACCGAATATTTGGAGGTCCCGAAATGGATTTGGCATTTACCCCTGAAGAGCAGAAATTCCGCGCCGACATTCGCGCCTGGGTGCGTGAGAACCTGCCGCCGGATATTTCACACAAGGTCCACAACGCCTTGCGCCTGAGCCGTGACGACATGCAGCGCTGGGGCAAAATTCTGGGCAAGAAAGGCTGGCTCGGCCACGCCTGGCCCAAGTCTTTTGGCGGCCCGGGCTGGACCGCCGTGGAGAAGCACTTGTTCGAAGAAGAATGCGCTCTGGCCGGTGCGCCGCGCGTGATCCCGTTCGGCCCGGTGATGGTGGCTCCGGTGATCATGACCTTTGGCAACGCCGAGCAACAAAAGCGCTTTCTGCCCGGCATTGCCAGCGGCGAGGTCTGGTGGAGCCAGGGTTACAGCGAGCCGGGATCCGGCTCGGATCTGGCTTCGGTCAAGACCAAGGCCGAACGTCAGGGCAACAAATACATCGTTAATGGCCAGAAGGCATGGACCACGCTCGGCCAGTACGGCGAGTGGATTTTCTGCCTGGTGCGCACCAGCAATGAGGGCAAACCGCAGACCGGCATCAGTTTCC
>CAIYGK010000317.1 GCA_903925725.1 uncultured beta proteobacterium
CGGCTGGGATGCCGGCGATTGAGCGACAGCTTTATGGAACCTCAACGGTGAAAATCTTTCTGTTGCCCGAAAGCTGCCACCCGGGAGCGCCCGCAGTTGGTCGGTACTTGCCGGTCGAGCGTCATCGACGAAGGGAAGGTACCGGTGCAACAGCCGACATTGGACTACCTGATGCCCCGGTTGCTGGCAGTGTCTGTTCGATAGTAGGCCGGCGTGAGTCGCCCGTGTGTGGCCACTCAGGTGCAGCAGGTTGTGTCACGCGGTGTCATAACGTACCACGCCAAACGGTGGGTAGAGCGATGGGTTTGAGGCCCCAACTGCCCGCGAGCCCTTGAGAAACAAGGCCCGATGGCGGAAGCTGTGAGATTCGAACTCACGGATGTCGTAAAACATCGCCGGTTTTCAAGACCGGTGCATTCAACCGCTCTGCCAAGCTTCCGAGGGGCGTATTCTAGCTGTCTCGCGCTGTGCCCGACACCACGTGACAAAATGCCGGCATGTCAGATTCCACCGTTCCCGCCCAGCCACGCAACCCGCTGCACGGCCTGACGCTGGAAGCCATTGTCACGGCGTTGGCGGCGCACTACGGCTGGGCCGAACTGGGTGAGCGCATACCGGTACGCTGCTTTACGCACGACCCGAGCGTCCGCTCCAGTCTCAAATTCCTGCGCAAGACACCCTGGGCACGCGACAAGGTCGAGAGCCTCTACCTCTTCATGTTGCGCGAAAAGCGCCGCTCCAGCAGCGCGCCCTAGAAAGGCGCGCTGCCCTTGTTGCTAAGCGGCGCGGTGCTTGGCCGCATTGGCTACTGCCAGTGCGGTCATATTGACGACACGGCGGACTGTGGCTGAGGGTGTCAGCACATGGACCGAGGCCGCTGCGCCGAGCAGGATCGGGCCCACCGTGACACCATGACCACCGGTCATCTTGAGCACATTGAACAGGATATTGGCGGCGTCCAGGTTCGGGCAGATCAGCACGTTGGCCTCGCCCTTGAGTTTGCTGTCCATCAGGGTGGCGTGGCGCATGTCTTCCGACAGCGCAGCATCGCCATGCAACTCGCCGTCACATTCGACATCGGGCGCCATCTTGCAAAACAGTTCGTAGGCCTCGCGCATCTTGACCGCCGACTTGCGGCTGGACGAGCCGTACATCGAGTGCGAAAGAAAGGCCACTTTGGGCGGCAGGCCAAAACGCTTGACCTCGTCGGCGGCCATCACCGCGATGCTTGCGAGTTGCTGCGCGTCCGGGTCCTCATTGACGAAGGTGTCGGCGATAAAGAGCGTGCGCCTTTCCATCATCAGAGCGTTCAGTGTGGCGAAGCCGGAAGCGCCTTTCTTCGTGCCGATGACATCGCGAACATGATCCAGATGCACGTCAAAGCGGCCATGCAGGCCGCACAGCATGGCGTCGGCATCACCCAACTTGACCATCAGCGAGCCGATGGTCGTGGTGGAGCGTCGTACGGCGGCCTTGGCGGCCTCGATGGATACGCCGCGCCGGCCCGTCAGGCGATGGTAGGTCTCCCAGTACTGCCTGAAGCGCGGGTCGTCTTCGGGATTGACGCAGGACACGTCCTTGCCCAGGCGGATGCGCAGGCCGGCCTTGAGCAGCCGGGCTTCGATCACCGCCGGGCGTCCGATCAGGATAGGGCGTGCCAGCCCCTCGTCCACCGCGAGTTGCGCCGCGCGCAGCACGCGTTCGTCTTCGCCTTCGGCGTAGGCAACACGCTTGCCGGCCTCGGGAACGGCTTTGGCCGACGTAAATACCGGACGCATGAACATGCCGGTCTGGTAAACAAAACGCGACAACTGCTCGCGATAGGCGTCCATATCCTTGATCGGACGGCTAGCCACGCCGGATTCTTCGGCGGCCTTGGCCACGGCGGGCGCAATGCGCAGGATCAGGCGCGAGTCAAACGGTGTGGGGATCAGGTATTCGGAGCCAAACACCAACTCCTTGCCGGCATAAGCGGTGGCCACTTCTTCGCTGATGTCGGCCTTGGCCAAATCGGCGATCTGACGCACGCAGGCCAGCTTCATGGCTTCGGTGATCTTGGTCGCGCCGCAGTCCAGCGCACCGCGGAAGATGTAGGGGAAACACAGGACGTTGTTGACCTGATTCGGATAGTCAGAGCGTCCCGTGGCGATGATGCAGTCGGGCCGCACGGCCTTGGCCAGTTCGGGCCGGATTTCGGGCTCGGGGTTGGCCAGCGCCAGGATAATGGGCTTGTCGGCCATGGTCTTGACCATGGCCTGCGTCAGCACGCCAGCGGTGGAACAACCGAGGAAGACGTCGGCGCCGTTGATGACGTCGGCCAGGGTTCGCAGCTCGGTCTTCTGGGCGTAACGCGCTTTCGATTCGTCGTAGCCACCGGGACGGCCTTCATAGACCAAGCCCTTGGAGTCGCAGACAAAGATGTTTTCGCGGGTCACACCCAGGCCGACCATGACGTCCAGACAGGCAATCGCTGCAGCGCCGGCGCCGGAGACGGTCACCTTGACCTTGCCAATGGGTTTACCCACCAGTTCCAGGCCGTTCAGCAGGGCTGCGCTGGAGATGATGGCCGTGCCGTGCTGGTCGTCGTGAAACAGCGGAATGTTCATGCGCTCGCGCAGCTTCTTCTCGATGTAGAAGCATTCCGGCGCCTTGATGTCTTCCAGGTTGATGCCGCCCAATGTGGGCTCCAGCGCGGCAATGATCTCGATCAGCTTGTCCGGGTCGCGCTCGGCCAGCTCGATGTCAAAGACGTCGATCCCGGCAAACTTTTTGAACAGGCAGCCCTTGCCTTCCATCACCGGCTTGGAGGCCAGTGGACCGATGTCGCCCAGGCCCAGCACGGCGGTGCCATTGGTGATGACGCCCACCAGATTGCCGCGTGAGGTGTATTCGTTGACGAGTTCCGGGTTCGCTTCGATGTCCAGGCAAGGGTAGGCAACGCCGGGTGAGTAGGCCAGGGACAGATCGCGTTGATTGGATAGCGGCTTGGTCGGCGTGACCGAAATCTTGCCGCGAG
>CAIYGK010000318.1 GCA_903925725.1 uncultured beta proteobacterium
CTCTCATGCATCTACGCGAACCGCAAGGCGCTTGCTGCCGAACTGGCGTTGAAGCTTGATCTCGACAAGAAGGCGATTGCCGTGCTGGTGGATGTCGTCCGGCGAGCGTGCAAGTGCTATGCCGGCCTGCTGGGCACCTTCCGGGCCGGCCACAAAGGCTACGCCGATGCCTTTGTCCAACCCAAGTTGTACCCGGGGCGCATGGCTGCAGCTGCCAAGTGGGGGCCACCGACAGATGCAGAGCGCGAGGCCAAGCCATGGCTGGCTGGTGCACCTCGGATGATCTTTGTCTCAGACATGGGCGATGCCCTGTCAGGCAGCGTGTCATTCGGCTACCTGAAACAGGAAATCATCGACGTAGCAAGTTCAGAGGCTGGCAGTAGACATCTGTGGCTCTGGTTGACCAAGCGGCCAGCTCGCATGGCCGAGTTCGGCCAGTGGCTGCTGAAGCAAGGCATTGCATGGCCCGACAACTTGGTTGCGATGACCACGGTCACATCCCAAGCCACAGCTGGCCGGTTGGCGGAACTACGCAAGGTTCCGAGCAAGTTCAAGGGGCTCTCGTGCGAGCCTCTGTTTACCGAACTCAACCTCGACCTGTCCGGGATCAATTGGTGCATCTGCGGTGGCGGCAGCCCAGCACGCCATGCCACGCCGACGTGCTCCTCAAGTTGGTGAACGAATGACAGCCATCCACCCCATGAACGAACCAAATCAAACCGAAATACAAATTATGATACCATCGCAACCCATCAAATGCCCCCTTGAACCCATCGCGCCCGTCGAGGACGCCGCCGCGCAACACCGCGCCGCCTACGCGGCGCTGAAATACCGCCGCCAGCTGATTTGCTGGACTGAGAGTGTCATCGCTTATAAGTCAAGCCAGCGCTTCAGGCACAACCGGCGGCTAACAACGGTTAAGCGGTCACATATCAGAGGCCTTCTGGGTATTGCTGCGCTGTTTGAGGTCAATCGAAAGCATGAATATATCCATCTGGCCAACCGGTTCGACATTTTCGGTTGGCGCAGCACATCACTGGCGGAAATCTGTGATTTCGTAAACCGGCTGCCTGGATCTCGTCGCCGGTTCACCGAAAAACAGGCGGCCAGAAGTCTGGACGGATTGTGCCGGCTCGGTTTCGTTGAACGAAAAAACACTTTCAGCCTGGAACAATTTCCGGTGCCGCTGGCCGTATTATTTCGCGCTGACCGGGTTTTGGAGGCCATTGCCAACGTCATTGCGCTGCGCAAGGCCGAGCCGAAGTCTAGAAGACGCATGTGTGGATCTCGGTGCCAGCAGAAACCTGTTATAGGAAGGTCCAAAAGACCCCGGTCGTTATGCAATTCGGTGTTGCCTCCAGTTCAACGCCGGAGGCTATTGGACCATAGCAGGAATGCAGTTCGGTGAGTCGCATTAATAAACAAGTTCAAATCTCAACAAGGAGAGCGTCATTAAGCAGTACAAGCACCTGATAGAACTCAAGGGGGAAGCTGAAATCTGGAAACTACCGATTCGTACCTATGCGACGGTTTCTGCCGGTCCGGGTTCTTGAACGGTGCTGGTTAATTGTACATAGATAAGCAGTAATGCTTATTTATGCCTTTTTTGGATGGAAGACTGTATTTAGCCAGAATGTCAGAAAATCGTTGAAAACCCCTGCAAAAACGGGGCTTGTCAAAGTTAAGA
>CAIYGK010000319.1 GCA_903925725.1 uncultured beta proteobacterium
GCAAAGGGAACCGGCAACATTACTTTGACAACGTCTACTGGCGCCACGGTAGCCACTTACAACGTCGCGACCAGCATCAACATCAGCGTTGTCGGTAATACGCTGACAATCAACCCGACACTGGACCTCAGCATCTTTTCCACCTACGGAATTGGCATTGACTCCGGCGCAGTCAAGGATCTGGTGGGCAACAGCTATGCCGGTCTGAACAATTACAACTTCACAACGCAGACAATCGATAGCCTTTATCACTTCTCAGTCGTTGCTTTTAGCGCAGCGCCAGGTGCCACGTTCATGGGCCAGATGGCTGACGCCTACAACGCTGGCATGACGGTCAAACAGATTGTGGAAGTCTTCACTACCAAGTCGCAGTTCACATCGACTTATGCCGACTCCATGACAAATACGGACTTCGCGACGCTGCTGGTTACCAATGTGGTTAAAGACAGTGCGTCTGCGGCAACCAAGGCGCAGGCAGTCACCGACATTGTTTCTGCACTCGGGGTCTGGAGCCGAGGTGACACGATCTATCAAATATTTGGCAATCTGGCAAACATGTCACCTAACGATGCGACATGGGGCGGTACTGCGCAACAGTTTCAAAACGAAACTGCGGTGGCGAAGTACTTCACCGAAGTGATGCACAACACGACAACCGACATGCCAACACTCAAGGCTGTAGTAGCTGGCGTAACTGCAGCGACGGACGTCTCGACGCCTGGTCTGATCGCTTCGTTGATTGGTGTGGAATTGACTCCTCCTGTCGCTTGATTGAATGCCAGGAAACATGCATGAAATACGGGTGCCGTCACAATTTGTTGCGACATTCCCTTGAAAGTTGAGACAGCCTGCAGACGGTATCGTCCCGGCTATTTGTTCGTATTGGAGCGAAAATTGAAAATTGGGTTTACGTTTTCTAAAGTTGCCGGTGTCCCATCGGTTTGGCTGCTGCTGGTAGCGAGCGTGTCTCTCCTGCTGCAGGGCTGCGGTGGCGGTGAGGCCGTGGATCCGGCTGCGGAGTCGGTGGTAGTAGCGCAAAGTCATTCGACGCCCGTGGCCACCGGATCCCTGGCCGTCAAATGGGTTGGTACCGGTATTGGCAGCACGCTCAGTCCTGCCGACATTCGCGCCCACTACAACATGCCTTCGGCATTGACGGGTGCCGGACAAGTCATTGCCATCGTCGCTGCACCCGGATCAGGCAATATTGCAAGTGACCTGAATACTTTTTCGGCCTACTACCACTTGCCCTTGTGCAACACGCTCAACCCCTGCTTCCAGAAAATTGATTTGAGCAACGGCAGAACCGTTTCACGCAACAGCGACTGGGCGAGCGAAATCGCACTGGATGTCGAGTGGGCGCATGCGGTGGCTCCCGCGGCCACAATCTATTTGGTCGTTGCCGCAAGTTCGTCATTGACTGACATGTTTGTTGCAGTAAAGAAAGCGGCTGCACTACCGGCTGTCGTCGCTGTGTCGATGAGTTGGGGTTCCACGGAATTCAGTGCAGAAACTTCAGCCACTTTTGACGGCATCTTCGCTGGCTATCCTGGCGTCGTTTTCCTGGCCGCTGCGGGGGACTCGGGTAACAATGGTTCCAATCAGATTTACCCTGCGGCGTCGCAGTACGTAACGGCGGTGGGCGGTACAAGCATCAGGTCACTGGCCCTGACATCGAGCAGCAGCGAAGTGGCGTGGTCGATGGGCGGCGGCGGAGCAAGCATTTTTCAAGCTATGCCGCGTTATCAGGTCGGCTATCTTGGTAGCTCCAGTCTGCTGGCACTCAATCATGGCAAGCGTGCCATCCCGGATGTGGCGTACAACGCAGACACCATGACCAGCCCCGTGGGCGTTTATGTCAATGGTGCATGGTCAGCGATTGGAGGAACCAGCGCTGGAGCACCGCAGTGGGCTGGGATCGTTGCGCTGATGGCGCAGAACATGCAGCGCAAGGGAACTTCCCTCAGTACCCTGGTGCTGGGCAACAGCGGGTTCAACAATCTGATCTATCAGGCAAAGATTATTCAAAATTCGAGCAGCAGTTTCTTTGATGTCACGAGTGGCACCAACAAGGCCGGTCGTGGTGTTTGCGCGCTGTGCATCGCGGGACC
>CAIYGK010000320.1 GCA_903925725.1 uncultured beta proteobacterium
AAAATCGTTTTTTTCATGGGGAATCTCGTAGATCAATGAAGCATCGGTCAGCTGCACCTGACGGTTATTTCTTTCGCCAAACGCAGCGGGGAACTCGCAAATATTATATGCCCAGATCAGACTCGAATCAGCTGATTTTCGCTGGGCCCATTGTCCTGTTGCAGGGCTCAAGCCCGACAACTTTTTTGTTGCAAACGGGTCGCTTCACAGTGGCATTGTTTTTCAGGCTTCGTTGTTGATGGCCGAAGCTTCGGGGTACAGGTTGGGCAGCAGGTGGTTCAGCGCGTCCAGTGGAAAATTGAAGCTCACAGGGCTCTTGGGGCCCTCGCTTACGAGCAACCTGTCTTTGATCAACTGCGCAAGAACTCTGCTCGCGGTGCGTTCGGTCAGGCCGGTCATCGTCATGATCTCACCGCGCGCCGTGGGCCCGGCAAGCAGTACGTGATGCAGGGCTAACGTGGCCTGTCGGTTGTAGTTGCTGTACTGCGCGCTCTCGGAACGAACCAGCAACAAGCTTGCGATGCTGTCTTTGAGCTTTTCCAGTCCAAGCAGTTGGCCCATGAACGTGACTTGGTCGTCTGCTAGTTCGACGAAATACGCGCACCACTGCGCAAGCGCCTTCTCCGACAGATTGCCCCTCCCGTCCAGGTCTCCCTGGCGTGCTGCGTCGGCACTGTCGAGCAACGCGTAGTACTTGTCACGCTGGCGTGCCAGGCCGCGGTTGACAGACCAGAGCCCGGCGCTCAGCGGCAACATCGCGCAGTGTGTTTGCAATCGACACGCCCGTCCGTTTCCGTCGCGAAACGGATGCACCCAAGCCGCGCGGTGGTGAGCGGCAGCTATGTAAAACAGCACACCGTCTAGCCCTTTGAGGCGCGGATAGACCTCGTCCATCCTGGCCAAGAATGCGCCAATCGAAGCTGCCGTTGGAGCTTGGTGTCTTCCCACGCTGACGTCCTGCGTGCGCAAAGCGCCCGGCTCAATGACCAGGCCGTCTTGGGTGGTACGGTCGGCAGTTTGCAAGCGGCGGTACAGAGCTGCGTGCGCACTGACCAGAAAGGACGACTGCAGCACAAGACTCTCTACGCCAGTGTCGGGCAGCGACGCTTCGAGTTCCTTTTCTGCTTCGATGTGCGCCAGGGCAATGCGCTGCTTCTGAGCGACGCTCGGGGTCGTGGAAAAGTCTGCGCTCAGCGCCCGTTCGATGTTTGCGGGGTGCGTGCCTTGCCCCTCAATGCGGTTGGAGTAGTACGAATTCATTCCTCGCACGAGGCCCTGCAGTGCCCGCCGGGTGCCCGGCGCGACGGCGTGCTGCAAGCGGTAGGCTTTCTCGATCACCGTGCGGGTTCCCTCAATCAGCTCGCCCAACTGCGTCTGTGGTAGCAGCGGCTCGAACTGATGAGGCTGCGAGTACGCTGTGAGCGGGATGGGTGACATGATATTTGGCGGGTTTTATTTGCGCCGACGAATTTTAGCTAACTACCTGTAAAACAACTGAATAATTTTAAGCATTCCAGCATTTTTCGAGTAATTTGGCGGATCAGTTGGCGGATAACATCCGGAGCCAAGCCATGTCGCCAACCCGGCACAAAAAAGCCCGCACGAAGCGGGCTTTTGTTGCGGCTGCGCCATAGCGGGACAGCCAGGTTGTCAACCCAGGTTGGCAGTCTTACTTGACCGACAGCACATAGGCCGCCAGTGTCTTGGCTTCGGCTTCGCTGACGCCAGCGCTTGGGGGCATCGGCACGGTACCAAAGGAGCCGGTACCACCCTTGAGAATGACGCCAACCAACTTGGCTTCGGCCTCGGCTTTGCCAGCGTATTTGGCGGCGATGGCCTTGTAGCTCGGGCCGACCTTGGTCTTGTCAGCGGCGTGGCAGGTCGTGCATTTTTTGGCTTTGGCCAGTGCCTCATCGGCCATGGCAGGAGCAGCGACGGCGATGGTTGCGGCGAGAGCGAGGACTAAACGTTTCATGAAATTTTCCTTAAAGTGGTGCTAATGCAATGTACATAACGTGATGACAATAACTGCGGCTGACAGGC
>CAIYGK010000321.1 GCA_903925725.1 uncultured beta proteobacterium
AAGTCAAACAGCCAACAAGCCAAGAAGGAGAAACAACAACTCTCTGAACTTGTCCACAGTCCAATTGCAAGGCTTTAAACTGCAACAGGTGGGGTCAGTATTGAATGGAAAACCGGGGTCAAGTTTGCTTGGAAATCAACAACCTCACGTCAAACGCGGCATCCCAACGCCATCCAGCTTGCTCGCCAAAATCGTTGACCTCAGATTCGAATACTGCTGCAAGGTCTTTAACTCCGTGCGTCCACTTGCGCTGGTCCAGCATCAGGCACAACGATTGGTCCATTCACTCCATTGACCATGTGGTCCAACCAAGCCGGGGAACGATTGATTTGATTGGCGTTTTTTTGGGGGCATTACCTCCGTGAGGCGCCACCGCCTCGTGCAGTAGGTCATGGGTATTGCTAGCGCGTATGCGATAGCACACGCGTCCATCTTCAATGGTAGCCAGCTTCCTTTTGATGCCGCACCGCCAGAATGATGACGGTTTCGCCATCGAAGCGGTAACGTGCCACATAGCCGCTGTCGCCAAAGTCGATCGGCCACTCTCGGTATTGCTCTGACAGGTCCGGCACAGGGCGCCCGATTTGCGGCTGGTGCCCAAGCACTTTCACGGCCCTGATGATGGACTCCCCTGCGCGTTTGGCAGCGGCGGGGTTCTTGGGGCGCAAAAACTCCCGCAAGCGTTCAAGGTCTCGAATCGCGCCGGGCGCGAAAATCACTTGTGGCATACGGGCGCGGGCACTTCGTTTTCAGTTCCCCAACTGGCAAGCCAGTCATCAACCTCGGCGGCGGTTGCGTGCAGGCCGGTCTCTTGATATTCCTCCCACGCCTTGAGCGTGTCTTGCCGAAAAGCCTCGCGCTTTTCCTCTCGGTCAACATACTGGGTAATGGCTTCGCGCATGAGCCAATGCGCCGACCGATGGCGGGCTTCGGCCAGATTTTCGACACGGGCGCGAGTGTCCAAATCGAGTTTCACGGACATGGTTTTGGCGGCGATGTGTGGCTGTGGCATGGCGGTGCACCCAATATTATTAACAGGTGTTACCTTAACACACTTGGTTGAGGCTGGATATGTTTTCCAGCCAGCACCCCGGTTACACTTGGCGCCGGATGTCATCCACTTGGGTCATCCACTTATCGACGTTTTTTAACCGCTGGATTTTGTGAAGTCCAATGCTGGCGCGGGTTGCGAGGGATCTAAACCACGAAAGTGGGTTCGATCCCCGCCAGCGCACCAAGCACCTACCCGGCTAATCGTTCTTGGCGCCCTGGTTGACCCAGTTCTTCAGCGTTTCGATATCGGCCGCAGGCAGCTTCTCCTTGCCATGGGGCATCCGGATGGAGGGGTGTGCGCGTCCTTCCACCAGCATGTTCAAGGCGCTGGTAAAGGCGTCTCCGGGCTTGACCAGTGAGCCGAACTTGCCGCCCTTCATGAGTGACGCGTAGCTGGTCGTGTCAAGGCCGCTGGCTTCAAATCCGGGTTTGCCGGGGGTATGACATTCGGAGCAGTTCTTGCTGAGGATGGTCTGAACCTCCTTGCTGTAGCTCACATTCTTGGGGGAACAAGCCGCTAGCATTGCCATAGCGGACAGCAGGGCAGCGGGCAGTATCAGTGTCTTGAACATGTTGCTTCCTCGAGTTCGTCGGCGCTATCTTACGGCGCAGTGCCTGAGGTGACCAGAAAAAAATCAATGCAAGTCGCAAAATGCCCATTGCATGAGCGGAATTTTGTTGTGTCGTTGATTTGCTCCGCTCCCGGGTTGACGCAGGTCAAAGACTTGATTCGAAACGCCGATAGCATTTACTGTTGGAGGATGCTATGTTCGAACAAGCTATCAGAAATTTGATGGAGCGTAAGAAGTTTCTTACCGCTTCCCCGGATACGACCGTCAGCCAGGCAGCCAAACTGATGGCAAACAAGAATGTTGGCGCCATCCTGGTTGTTGAGGATGACCGCCTGGCCGGCATTTTTTCTGAGCGGGATGTTGTCTTTCGGGTCGTCGCCAAAGGGCTTGACGCCAAGACCACGGCTTTGTCCCAGGTGATGACCCCCGATCCCAAGACCCTGGAGCCAGGAAAGTCGTACGGACACGCCCTGCTCCTGATGCAGGAAAACGGTTTCCGCCATGTGCCGGTGGTTGAAAACGGGCGACCCATCGGCATCGTCTCGTCGCGCAACGCGATGGATCCTGACCTGGAAGAGTTTGTTTTTGAAGAACGCCGGCGTGAACACCACCGCAAGGATGTCGGTTGAGAATCAGGATTCCAGCAGCTTCAACAGCATTGAGTCGCCATAGCTGAAAAATCGGTAGTTGCGGGCGATTGCGTGGCGGTACAAGGCCATGACGTGCTCGTAACCAGCAAAGGCGCTGACCAGCATCATCAGGCTTGACTTGGGCAGGTGAAAGTTGGTTATCAGCAGTTCCACCACCTTGAACTCAAAGCCGGGAGTGATGAAGATCCGCGTTTCGGCAGAATAGGGTGTCGAAGCCGAGTCTGCCGAGTGGAACCGCTTGTCTTCTCTGGCCCAGGCTTCCAGCGCGCGCACACTGGTGGTGCCTACTGCTACGACACGGCCGCCGCGCGCTTTACAGTCGGCGATCGCCTGTTGGGTCACCGCCGGAACTTCGTACGACTCACTGTGCATTTGATGCGCTGACAGGTCCTCTGTCTTGACTGGCTGAAAGGTGCCTGCCCCGACGTGCAGCGTGACCTGGGTGCGCTGCACACCCGCTGCGTCAAGAGCGACGAGAAGCGCGTCGTCAAAATGCAGCGCAGCGGTAGGCGCCGCCACGGCACCAGGATTCTTTGCGAAGACAGTCTGGTAGCGCACCTCGTCTTCGGCGCCATCGCTGTGCCTGATGTAGGGCGGCAGCGGCACATGTCCATGACGTTCCATCAGTGTCAGAGGGTCGTCGCCGGCGTCGTTGGACAGAACAAAGCGAAACAACGCACCGTCTGCATCAGGCCAACGCCCCAACAAGGTCGCGCGCAAGCCATCGTGTGTACCGGGCGCGCCCTGCAAGGCCAGGGTGGTTCCGGGCTCGGGCTTCTTGCTGACCCGCATATGGGCTGCTACCTGGTTGCCGGCCAGCACGCGTTCAATCAGCAGTTCGACCTTGCCGCCGGTAGGCTTTTCGCCAAAAAGACGGGCTTTGATGACCTTGGTGTCATTGAACACCAGCAGATCGCCAGCGCGCAGAAGGCCTGGCAGCTCACGAAAAATCCGGTCTGCCGGAGCGCTACCCGTACCGTCGAGCAGGCGTGATCCGCTGCGCTCGATAGCCGGGTACTGGGCAATCAGTGCCTCGGGCAACTCGAAGTCGAAGTCGCCAAGGCTGAAGGAGCGCGGGGCGCCAGGCATCTCTGAGGACAAAGTTAGGCCGCCGTCATTGGCGCTGCGCAGAACTGAAAGCTGTTACCCGTGAGTTTTGCGCTGTACATGGCGGCATCGGCCAACTTGACGAGTTCGTCAGCGTCGGGTGCGTCTGACGGATAGATCGCGATTCCGATGCTCGATCCGATGCACACTTCCCGCACTTGACTGCTCAGTGCAAAGGGGGCTGTCAACGTGCTGATGATTTTTTGGGCGACGGCTTGTGCTTCTTCGCGCTTGACGATGTTGGGCAGGATAACCGCGAATTCGTCGCCTCCGATTCGGGCCACGGTATCGGACTCGCGCACCTGCTGGCGGATTCTGCTGGCGACCGTCTGCAATAGTTCGTCACCCGCAGTGTGCCCGAGGCTGTCGTTGACCTGCTTGAAGCGGTCCAGGTCGAGATAGAGCAGGGCGAACTGGCTGGGGCCACGCCGGGCCTGGCTGATGGCCTGAGTCAACCGGTCGTTGAACAGAAGCCGGTTGGGCAAGCCGGTGAGGGTGTCGTGATGCGCGACACGGTCGAGTCGCTGCGTGGCCAGCACGTGCTCGGTGATGTCGGTGATCACACTGAAACATCCAAGTACCATGCCTTGAGAGTTGGTATGCGGCAGCAATTTGACTTCGAGGTAACAGCACTCGCCGCCCTGGAGCTGGTGCGTTCGGTGGTAGTTGACTGGGTGGCCGCGCAGTGCCTGCAGGAAATGGGGTTCTACTTCCCCGTAAATGTCAGCACCGACTATGTCTCGAACGTGCATGCCAACAATTTCCGACTTTTCGATGCCAAAAAAGCGTTTGTAGAGTTTGTTGGCGAAGAGGCAGCGCTGCTTGACGTCAAATGAAACAGTCATGGCGGGCACGTTGTCGGCGAACAGGCGCAATTCTTCAGCGCCGTCCTGCATGGCCCGTTCGATCTCCTTGCGCTCGGTAATGTCGTGGGCGATGGCGATCCATTGCAGTTCTCCGTCAAGCATCGCGCGGCTCAGTGCAAGCTCCACCGGGAACAGCGTACCGTCGTGGCGCCGTGCCACGGTCTCGATCCTGCCCAGGCCGAGCTTTCCGCTCGAATCCCGGGCGCCAGTCAAGTCAATCTGGGGTAACAAATCCGCAGCGTGCAAGCCCAACATGTCGGCACTCTGGTGGCGGAACATTCCCTTGGCTGCCGGGTTCAGGGACAGCAGAGAACCATGCGCATCAAAGGTGAGAATGCCTTCGATCGCACTGCCGACAATCGCACGCAGCCGATGTCGCTCCTGCTCGAGCCTAGTGAGCGTGCGAGTGAGTTCGCGCAAGGGTAGCACGCTCAGGCTGATGTAGATCAGCAGCGCCAGCAGCAGGCCAAACAAGGCCACGAACGCAGTGCTGCGCAACTGTGGCCACAGCGAGCGGCTGGTCACAAAATAGCCGACAACCGTTCCGGAATCAAGCAGCGGTGACCGGCGCGTCAGGACGGGTGTCTCCAGTGCCTGTGTGCTTCGGACCAGAACCTGGCCCTGCATGTCCTCTATGGAATGGGACTCTGGCACCGTCTGGTTGCCGCGGTGGGTGGCGGCGATGGCGTCGAGCCGGGGAATTTCAAAGCGCCACAGGTCGGGATTGAGATTGATTCTCTCGCTCACCATGTCTGCATGGATTTCCGAATCAACGGCGGTTGATTCGGCCTGGAAGTTGTAGACCACGAGCCAGTAGCCCAGTGGTACGCACAGCGCCACGATGCCGGCAATCCCGCAGGCAATCCAGCGCAGGGCTTTGGCCAGGAGCCTGGCGTCCTGACGGATTGAAGTGTTCATTGCGGCATGGCCAGGTTACCGCTGCGCGCCAGCACGGCCTGACCCGCGGCCGACTGGATAAAGGCGACAAAATCCCTCGCCAACGGCGACGGTTTGGAGCCGGTGACGAGATGCAGGGTCTTGAAATAGGGGTATTGTCCATTCAACAGGTTCGCCAAAGTGCCAGTCACACCGTTGAGCGTCAGCGCTTTGACTGCACGTCCCTCCGTGACGATTTGCGTCAACGTGCTGGTACCCAGCGAGCCTGGAAGTTTTTCGAGCGCGTCGATGTTGTCCTGATCGGTGTCGGCCAACCGCAAGCCTTTTCTTGCCAGTGCCATGCTGATCGCGTGGCTCATATCGGGCGCGAAGGTTCGCATCAAAATGGTATCGGCGTCAGCGTCCGGGCGTATCACCAGGCGCAGCGGGCTGCCGTCGGGCCAGTGGGTTTGCGTGCCGGAGTAGATGGCTATCAGTTCGCCCAGGGTCAGGCCGCTGATTCGTGTCTTGACCCCGGTCGCGATGACAAACGGCGTCCTGGCGTAAGCCAGTGTGCTGGCGCCCTGGCGCGTTTCTTCGGCGCTGGCGGGTCGGGCGCTGACGCCGATATCGATGGCGCCGGCGATGACTGCCCGGATGGCGCCGGTGCTGCCCAGACTGGGAGTGATGATCAGTTGCGCCTCGGGTCTTGAGCGGTTGAATTCCTGGGCCAGCAATTTGATACTGCCAAGGGCTGTGCCGGTGCCGCCGATCTTGATCGCGCTGGCTTGCGCGCTAGTCATGGCAAGAGCGCATGCGACCACTATGATCGCCGTGCAGGCGGCGTGAATTTGTCGGAAAAAATACGGCGCCAGCGGCGCGGCTTGATTCATGGGGCGGTCATCTAGTGCGCGGATTATCCCTCAACCGTGGTCCGGGCAACCTGATTATTTGTACTGAAATTTGACCTCCGGTGGCGTACCACCTGAAGTCTGGCCGAACGGGCAAAATCGGACTATGAAGCCGCAAGTGGCCAAACCGTCAATGTCACCCATGAGTGGCCCCCAAAAGGTCCTGCAAAAGCTGGGCCTGCTGCGGCCCATTGATCTTGCGCTGCACCTGCCGCTGCGCTATGAGGACGAAACCCGTATCGTCAAACTGAGCGATGTGCGAGATGGCGATCTGGCGCAGATCGAGGGAACGGTCACGGTGTGCGAGGTGCGCCAGCGAGGCCAGCGTCAGTTGCTGGTCACGCTGGACGATGGCTCCGACACCTGCTTGCTGCGCTTTTTCAGTTTCTATCCGTCGCAGCTAAAGGCCTTGGCCGTGGGCAACCGGATCAGGGCCCGTGGCGAAATCAGGGGCGGCCTGCTGTGTCGGCAAATGATGCACCCTTCGTTCAAGGCCGCCGTGGGCGAGCTTCCGCAGGGGCTGACGCCCATCTACCCGACCGCAGCAGGTTTGCCGCAGGCCTACCTGCGACGGGCTGTGCAGGGTGGCCTGGCCCGAGCCGATCTGGCAGACACCGTGCCTGCCGAGCATCTTTTTTGGCTCGGAGCGCAGCCGGCGTGGAATCTGCGTCAGGCGCTGATGTTCTTGCACAACCCGACGCCGCAGGTGGCATTGGCGACACTGGAAGACCACAGTCACCCGGCCTGGCAGCGTCTCAAGGCCGAGGAACTGCTGGCCCAGCAGTTGTCACAGCTGCAGGCCAAACGGGAGCGCGCCGCCTTGCGGGCGCCGACGCTGAGTCCGCAGGGAAATGACGGTATGGCCCTGCATCATCAGTTGCTTGCGGCCCTGCCGTTTCAGTTGACTGGTGCGCAACGTCGTGTCAGCGAAGAAATTGCGCACGATCTAGCGCGTCCTGTACCCATGCACCGCTTGTTGCAGGGTGACGTCGGGTCCGGCAAGACCGTGCTGGCCGCGTTGGCCGGCGCCCTTTGCATAGGTGCGGGGTGGCAGTGCGCGCTGATGGCACCTACGGAGATTCTTGCCGAGCAGCATTTTCGCAAGCTGATTGGCTGGCTGGAGCCGTTGGGCGTAAAGACGGCCTGGCTGACCGGCAGTCAGAAGATCAAGGAACGGCGCGCCATGCTGGCAATGATCGCCAGCGGCGAAGCCTCTTTGGTAGTGGGTACGCACGCCATCATCCAGGACAAGGTCGTGTTCAAAAATCTGGCCCTGGCCATCATTGACGAGCAGCACCGCTTTGGTGTCGCGCAGCGACTGGCGCTGCGCAGCAAGCTCCATGGCGAGGTCTTGGAGCCGCACCTCCTGATGATGACGGCCACACCGATTCCCCGCACCTTGGCCATGAGCTATTACGCGGATCTGGACGTCTCGACGCTGGATGAACTCCCGCCGGGACGCACGCCGATCCTTACGAAGGTCGTGAGCGACGGGCGTCGCGACGAGGTGATCGGTCGCATTCGCGATCAGCTTGCGCTGGGCCGGCAGGTCTACTGGGTTTGCCCCTTGATTGAAGAGAGTGAAGCGCTTGACCTGACCAACGCTACAGCGACACACGCCCAGCTCAGCACCGCCTTGCCTGAAGTGGCGGTAGGTTTGCTGCACTCGCGCCTGGCGCAGTCGGAGAAGAGCGCGGTCATGACCGCGTTCACCAGCGGCCGGTTGGGCGTTCTGGTCAGTACCACGGTGATTGAGGTTGGTGTTGATGTGCCCAATGCGTCCATGATGGTGATTGAGCACGCCGAGCGTTTTGGTTTGTCGCAGTTGCACCAGTTGCGTGGCCGGGTCGGGCGTGGTGCTGCGGCGTCTGCTTGCGTGCTGCTGTATTCCACGGGGGACGCGCCGCGTCTGGGGGATGCGGCGCGTGATCGGCTCAGAGCCATGGCACAAAGCAGTGATGGTTTTGAGATTGCGCGGCGCGATCTCGAGATCCGCGGTCCGGGGGAGTTTCTGGGCGCAAGGCAGTCGGGGGCGGCATTGCTGCGTTTTGCCGATCTGCTGACGGACACGGCCTTGCTTGACTGGGCGCGGGGTTTGGCCCCGCTGATGCTTGATCTGTATCCGGCGCAGGCACGCCAGCACATCAGCCGCTGGCTGGGGGCCCAACTAGAATACTTGAAAGCCTGAGCGATGCTCGCCGGGACCCTCAAGAATGACCCTGACTGAACTCAAATACATCGTGGCGGTCGCGCGTGAGCGGCATTTTGGCAAGGCCGCCGATGCCTGTTTTGTTTCGCAGCCAACGCTGTCGGTCGCCGTCAAGAAGCTTGAAGAAGAGCTCGATGTCAAGCTGTTTGAGCGCAGCGCCAACGAGGTTGCGGTGACCCCTCTGGGTGAGGAGATAGTGCGTCAGGCGCAAAGTGTGCTGGAGCAAGCCGCCGCCATTCGCGAAATTGCCAAGCGCGGCAAAAGTCCGCTGATTGGCCCGCTGACGCTGGGCGTGATCTACACCATCAGTCCGTACCTGTTGCCTGATCTGGTGCGTCAGGTGATTGCACGTACACCACTGATGCCTCTCATGCTGCAGGAAAACTTCACCGTCAGATTGCTCGACATGCTGCGCACCGGCGAAATTGACTGCGCCATTTTGGCTGAACCGTTTCCGGACGCTGGCCTGGCCATCGCGCCCCTGTATGACGAGCCCTTCCTCGCAGCCGTGCCAGCCGGGCACCGGCTGGCAGCGCAGGAGCAGGTGACGACTGAAGAACTGAAGCAGGAACCCATGCTGTTGCTGGGCAGCGGTCATTGTTTTCGTGATCATGTGCTGGAAGTCTGCCCGGAATTTGCCCGGTTTTCCAGCAATGCTGATGGCATTCGCAAGAGCTTTGAGGGCTCTTCCCTGGAGACCATCAAGCACATGGTGGCTGCCGGCATGGGCGTCACGCTGGTGCCGCGCCTAAGTGTGCCCAAGGAAGCTTTTGCCAGCAAGCCGCGACGCAAGCGCGATGAAGAGCCGAATATCAAGTATCTGCCGTTTGCCGGCGACCCGCCAACGCGGCGCGTGGTCCTGGCGTGGCGTCGCAGTTTTACCCGCTACGAGGCGATTGCGGCGTTGAGAAATGCCATCTATGCCTGTGAACTGCCTGGCGTGACACGGCTTTCCTGAGGTGGGTCCAGTGAATTCCCTGAAGTTGCGGCTGTCCCTTTATCTGGATTTGATTCGATGGAATCGCCCCGCTGGCTGGCTGCTGCTGCTGTGGCCTACGCTAAGCGCATTGTGGGTTGCGGCCAACGGCTTTCCTGGCTGGCATTTGCTGCTGGTGTTCACACTTGGCACCATTCTGATGCGCAGTGCTGGCTGCTGCATCAATGACGTCGCCGACCGCGAGTTCGACCGGCATGTCAAACGCACTGCCTCGCGTCCCGTCACGACCGGCGCAGTGTCGGTCAAGGAAGCATTGTGGCTTGGCGCGGGACTGGCGCTACTGGCATTTGCTCTGGTGCTGAGCACCAACGCTGTCACCATTGCCTGGTCGTTTGTGGCACTCGCCATGGCGCTGCTTTACCCCTATGCCAAACGCTATGTTTCCATGCCGCAGGCGGTGCTGGGTGTGGCCTTCAGTTTCGGGATTCCGATGGCCTTCTCGGCGGTTCAGGGGAAAGACAGCTTGAGTCTTGTGGCCATGCGCGCCAGCGTGCCATGGCTGGCATGGGTTTTGTTGCTGGGCAATTTGTTTTGGGTGCTAGCCTATGACACTGAATACGCCATGGTGGACCGGGACGACGACCTCGCGATCGGCATGAAAACGTCAGCCATCACCCTGGGTCGCTGGGACGTTCCGGTGATTCTGCTTTGCTACCTTGTGTACATTGTCAGCTGGGATGTTGCACTGTCGGCCTACGCCCAAGGCACGCCGTTCTATATTGCCGTGACCCTGGCTTTCGGGCAGGTCGCGTGGCATTACACCTTGATTCGTGAGCGCTCACGGGACGGCTGCTTCAAGGCATTCCGGTTAAACCACTGGCTGGGCTTTACGCTGTTTGCCGGCATCGCTTTCAGTTACGCGCTGCAATGAAAAAGCCGCCCGTTGGGGCGGCTTTGAGAAGTGAGCGCCGTAAATCTGTTACTGAGACGCTGCGCTGCTGGATTTCTTGGACTTCTTTGATTTTTTGGACTTCTTGGCTTTGGACCCAGCCTTGGACTTGGCTTTGCTGGCCTTCTTGGCCTTGGCAGGCTCGGCCTGACTGGTGCCCTGGCTTGTGCCTTGGGCTGCTACCGGGCTGGAGATCACGGCCAAAGGCATGGCGATCACTGCGGCGCTGATGAGTGCGGTAAGGAGTTTTTTCATTGGAGGTCCTGTAGATAGAGCGGAAATTGGATCACCGTAGTCTAACGTTTGCTTTGCGGTGGCGGTTGACGCTCATGCGGCGCCAAATTCGTCACCCAGGTCTTTGGCACGTTGCCGTGCAGCATAGATGGCGTTGATCAATTGAGCCTGCACGTCGTCATCTTCCATTGAAGCGATGGCCGCTTCTGTGGTGCCACCTTTGGACGTGACACGCTGGCGCAGTACCTTGGGCGACTCGTTGCTGGCCTGTGCCAGCGCGCCGGCACCGACAAAGGTGGCGATGGTCAGTTGATGCGACTGCTCTCGCGTCAGACCCATCTCGACCCCGGCAGTTGTCATGGCCTCCATAAAGTAGAAAAGGTAGGCTGGTCCGGAGCCCGAGAGCGCCGTCACGACATCGAGTTTTTCTTCCGTGTCAACCCAGACAAATTCACCGGTACCGGCAATGACCTCATTGATCCAGGTTTTGTCGGCAAGGCCTACTGACTCGCGTGCGAACAGGGCACTGATGCCTTTGCGAATCAGGGCTGGCGTGTTCGGCATGGCACGCACGATGCGCTCGGTTCCCAGCCAGCGTGCGATGCTGTCGCTGCGAATGCCCGCTGCCACACTGAGATGCAGGGCGTTTGCGGTGTACGGCTGAACTTGCTGCGCAGCTTGCCTGAAAGCCTGGGGTTTAACTGCCCAGACCACCAGATCGGCCGCGCTCAAGCAGGTGCCGGCCTGCGCTTGGGCGGTCAGGCCGAAGCTGCTGTGAAGCTTTTCCTGGGCCGGGGCAAATGGCTCCACGACGTCAATCTGACTCGAGGGAAACCCCTGACCCAGCAGGCCGCCGATGATGGCGCTGGCCATGTTGCCACCGCCAATGAACGCAATGCGTTTGCTCATAATTCGTCTTTCCAAAATGGATGGCGCCCGCTTTCGTCATCGCGAGGGCGTAGCCCGCGGCGATCCATGCAGTCAATGGATTGCCACAATGCGCCGTTTGAAGGCCCGAGTCTAAAGGACAGTCTGCCGGACGGCGTGCTCCCATTGCTCCATCAACTCTGTGGCGCGACTTGTGGCGAGTGTCGGCAGAAAGCGTCGCTCGACCTGCCACAAGTCGGTCAGCTCGTCGGTGCTCCGATAGACACCCGTGGATAAACCCGCCAGGTAGGCTGCGCCAAGGGCAGTAGTTTCTGTGATGGCCGGTCGGACAACAGTAATGCCGAGTAAATCGGCCTGGAACTGCATCAATAAGTCGTTCACGCAAGCACCACCGTCCACCCGGAGTTCGCTTACCCGCGAGCCGCCTGCCTCGACCGCATCGCGGCTCATGGCATGCAGCAAGGCGGCGCTCTGAAAGGCAATGCTCTCCAACGCGGCGCGTGCGATGTGGGCAACGCTGCTGCCGCGCGTCAGTCCGGTGATGGTACCGCGGGCATCGGGCTTCCAGTAGGGGGCGCCGAGTCCGGTAAAGGCGGGCACCACCATCACGCCGCCCGAATCGGGCACACTTTGCGCCAGTTGCTGCACTTCGGCGCTGTTTGAAATGGCGCGCAGGCCGTCGCGCAACCATTGCACCACGGCGCCGCCAATAAAAACACTGCCTTCAAGCGCAAACTCCGTGCGCTCCGTGGTTTGTGCCGCGCTGGTGCTGATCAGGCCATTGTTGGAAGTCTGGAACGCGCTTCCGGTGTGCATCAACATAAAGCAGCCGGTTCCGTAAGTGTTCTTGACCATGCCGGCCTTGAAGCAGGCTTGGCCGAACAGGGCGCTTTGCTGGTCGCCGGCGACACCACCGATCGGGATGCTGTGCCCCAGCAAGTCAGCTCTGACCTCGCCATACAACGCACTCGACGGCTTGACATGGGGCATCAAATTGGCCGGAATGTCCAACGCCTGCAGCAATTCCGTGTCCCATTGGTTGCTGTGAACATTGAACAGCATGGTGCGCGACGCATTGCTGACGTCAGTGGCGTGAACGGCGCCGCCAGTCAGACACCAGATCAGCCAGCTGTCAACGGTCCCAAAGGCCAGCTCGCCATCTTGAGCCTGTTGGCGCGCGCCCGGCACGTGATCAAGTAGCCATTGAAGCTTTGTGCCGGAAAAATAGGCATCGACCAGCAAACCGGTCTTGGCCTGAATCGTCGCCGCAAATCCACGTTCGCGCAAATCAAGGCAGGCCGGCTCGGCCCGGCGGTCCTGCCAGACGATGGCATGGTGAATCGGTAGCCCGGTGCGCCGGTTCCAGACGACGGTTGTTTCACGCTGGTTGGTGATGCCAACAGCACGCACCTGGCGCGCTGAAATGCCCGCCTTGAGCAGGGCTTCACGCGCCGTAGCCAACTGCGTGCGCCAGATCTCCAGTGGGTCGTGTTCGACCCAGCCAGGTTGCGGGTAGATCTGTGTCAGTTCCATTTGTGCCATGGCCACGATATGGCCGCTCGGGTCAAAGATGACGCTGCGGGAACTGGAGGTACCTTGGTCAAGGGCGAGCAGATAGGTCATGGGATACTGCAGGAATGGGACTAGGGAAGCATTATTAATCGAGATCAAATCTGACCGATATCAGCGCGAGCCAAGTCTCAATTTGAGAAAATCCACCCATGTCTAGCCATGTGCAAGCGCGTCCGACCCGGCGCGACGAATTGACCACGCGTCTGGCGGCGGACTGCCAATATGACATCGCCATTGTTGGTGGTGGCGCCACTGGTCTGGGAGTGGCGCTTGACGCTGCCGCGCGAGGATTCACGGTGGTGCTGGTCGAGTCGCACGATTTTGCCAAGGGCACCTCGTCACGTGCCACCAAACTGGTACACGGTGGTGTGCGCTATCTCGCGCAGGGCAATATTGGTTTGGTGCGCGAAGCCCTGCATGAACGCAGCACGCTGCTGCAAAACGCGCCGCATCTGGCGCAACCGTTGTCGTTTGTCGTTCCGGCGTACCGGTGGTGGGAGCTTCCGTTTTACGCCAGCGGGCTCAAGTTGTACGACGTTTTGGCTGGCAAGGCCGGCTTGGGCCGCACCGAAATACTGAATTCTGCTGAAACCCTGGCCTTGTTGCCAGCTTCCAGGCAACACCACTTGATCGGGGGCATCAAGTATTGGGATGGGCAGTTCAACGACGCCCGGCTCGCGCTCGCACTGGCCCGCAGCGCGGCTGCACGGGGGGCCTTGCTGGTCAACTATATGTCTGCCTGGGATCTGATTTATGACGATGGCCGGGTGGCTGGTCTGGTCTGCCAGGACGCACTTACCGGGCAGCAACACCGCATCCGATCGCCTTGTGTGGTGAACGCAACCGGCGTCTGGGTCGATGAGCTCAGGCAAAAGGATGGAGCCGCCAATAGAAGCGATGGCAGACGCCCGGTCAAGCCCATGGTGGCGCCCAGCCAAGGCGTTCACATCGTTGTCGATCGTGAATTTCTTGGTGGCGACAGCGCCCTGATGGTGCCCAAGACAAGCGACGGCCGTGTCCTGTTTGCCGTGCCTTGGCTGGGAAAAGTCATATTGGGTACCACGGATACGCCGCGCCACGACCTGGCACGCGAACCACTGGCCTTCAAGGAAGAGGTTGACTTCATTTTGAATGAGGCGGCGCGCTATTTGACGCGTCCACCGCTGCGCGCTGATGTCAGGAGTATCTGGGTCGGTTTGCGTCCACTGGTCAAGCCGCAGGACGATGAGGGTGACAACACCAAGGGTTTGAGCCGCGAGCATACGGTGCTGGTGAGCCGCAGCGGGCTGGTGACAGTGACCGGTGGCAAGTGGACTACCTACCGTGCCATGGCCGAAGATGTGCTGGACACCTGCATGCAAAAGTCCCTGCTTGCAACGAAGCCCGGAGGCGTCACAGTGCATCTGAAGCTGGTTGGTGCTGACGATGCCGACATGCCGGCGGTTTCGATTTGCCGGCCACCCGGGGCGCATTCCTATGGCGACGAGCAAGCCCTATTGGCGAGTTTGCCAGGTGCTGATAGCGCACTTTGTCCCGGTTTGACCGAAGCGATGGTTCGTTTTGCCGCGCGCTATGAATATGCCGTCAGGGTTGAAGATGTGCTGGCCCGGCGTTCCCGGCTGTTGTTTCTGGACGCCAGGCTGGCCGAGTCGCTGGCGAAGCCGGTCGGGACAATACTGCAGCAGGAAACCGGCCTGGACCCTGACATTGCCGCGTTTTCGGCGTTGGCACGGCAATATTTGAACGTGCCCTGATAAATGCCTTGACGGCAGCGCAGAAGTCGTGCACAATAGCCGGCTTCGCTTGAAAAAGTACGAAGTGTCTGCCCAGCGCGCGCGATGTGAGTGGTTTACATCGCAAACGACGGGCCCAAGACTGACCGGATTTATCCGGTGCAAGTTGGGAAGAATTGAAATGATCCAAGCTGAATCCAGATTAGAAGTTGCCGACAATACCGGCGCAAAGTCCGTCCTGTGCATCAAGGTGCTAGGTGGGTCCAAGCGCCGCTATGCCAGCGTCGGTGACGTTATCAAAGTGAGCATCAAGGAAGCTGCTCCGCGCGGTCGCGTCAAGAAAGGCGAGATCTACAGCGCTGTAGTGGTACGCACGGCCAAGGGCATCCGTCGCAGTGACGGTTCGCTGGTCAAATTCGATGGCAATGCGGCAGTGTTGCTGAACGCCAAATTGGAGCCAATCGGCACCCGTATCTTCGGCCCGGTGACGCGTGAACTGCGCACCGAGAAGTTCATGAAGATCGTGTCCCTGGCCCCTGAAGTTTTGTAAGGACACGCCATGAACAAGATTCGCAAGGGCGATCAAATCATCGTGCTCGCAGGGCGCGACAAGGGCAAGCGAGGCACCATTGCTTCGCGCAAGGACGACTCCCACTTGATCGTGGAGGGCGTCAATATCGTGAAGAAGCATACCAAGCCCAATCCCATGAAGGGGACGGTTGGCGGCATTGTTGAAAAGGCGATGCCCATTCACCAGTCCAACGTGGCAATTTTCAACGCTGCCACAGGCAAGGCTGATCGTGTTGGCATCAAGCTGCTGGCTGACGGTAAACGCGTTCGCGTCTACAAGTCCAGCGGCGAAGAAATCAAGGTGGCATAAACATGGCTCGTTTGCAACAACACTATCGCGAAAAAGTGGCGCCGGAGTTGATGGGCAAGTTTGGCTATACCTCTGCCATGCAGGTTCCGCGTCTGACCAAGATCACCCTGAACATGGGTGTGAGCGAGGCCGTGGCTGACAAGAAGGTCATGGATCACGCGGTCGCTGACCTGAGCAAGATTGCCGGTCAGAAACCGGTGGTTACCATGTCGAAGAAGGCGATTGCGGGTTTCAAGATCCGCGAAAACCAGGCCATCGGCTGCATGGTCACCTTGCGCGGCGTCCAGATGTTCGAGTTTCTCGACCGTTTCGTCACCGTGGCTCTGCCGCGTGTTCGCGATTTCCGGGGTATTTCCGGTCGGGCTTTTGATGGCCGCGGCAACTACAACATCGGCGTCAAGGAACAGATCATCTTCCCTGAAATTGAATACGACAAGGTTGATGCCTTGCGCGGTCTCAATATCAGCATCACCACAACGGCCAAGACTGATGAAGAGTGCAAAGCACTGCTCACAGGCTTCCGTTTCCCCTTCAAGAACTGAGGTGACCCGTGGCTAAAATGGCTTTAATCGAGCGCGAACTCAAGC
>CAIYGK010000322.1 GCA_903925725.1 uncultured beta proteobacterium
AGCCCCAGTCGTCGGCCACCAGCACCACAATGTTCGGGCGCGCCCGGTCTGCTGCCAGCACGGCGACGCAACTGCTCAGGGCCAATGCGCACGCCAGCGTCCTGACCTTCATTCGACCCGGCATCATGCATCCCCCTTCAGTAGCGCTTGTTGCACCGCCCACAGGCGATCCTGTCCCCACACCACGGTAGCCCCGATCTTGAACGATGGGACGCCCCACAGGCCCATTGCAAACATCTCCTGCCGGTTCTGCTCGGCCACCTTGCGCCAGCCTTCATCCTTCAGGGCCAGGCCGGCGACTTCCCATGACAGGCCGCAGCGCTCGACGATTTTGCGCAGGCCACGATCACTGCCGGCATCGATGCCCTCGGCCCAAACTCCGCGCATGAATGACAGCAAATATTCCTGCCCTTTCCCAACCCGTTCGGCGTAAGGAATCATCGCCAGGCCACGCTCGGTCGGGCGCCCTACCGGATCGTTGATGCGGCCAAACGGAATTCCCAGCGCAAAGGCCTCGCGTGCTGCATCCTGGCTGATGTAGCGCCGCTTTTCCGGTGGCACCGGCAAACCTCGCATTACCATCGGCAGCACATAACGCAGGCGTACCTGAGCGCCGGTGCGTTGGGCCAGTTTAAAGACCCGAAACGTTGCAATCTCGGAATAGGGACTGCGCAGTGAAAAGAAGAAGTCGATGGGCTCCGGTTCGACAAGAGGCACCTCTCGATCCAGATCAGGATCTGGTGGGAACATCGGGTCAGTGGTGCCGTCGTACGCCGCACCCAGTTCCTGCAAACGTCGCTCCAGATGGTGCAGGCGGTCAATGCCCCAGTACCACTCGCCGCCATAGTAGAAGGTGGCACCAAGGTAGTGGCCGAGACGTATTCGCAGTGCATTGGCGGCGGTCATGTGCGCCGACGCCTGCGGCGTTATGGGTGAAGCAACGAGAGTGTCATCAGCGGGTGCATCCCAGAGCGAGGCCGACAGCGCACCGGACTGCGTGACGAAGTTCCCATTCTCTGCCGCAGTGACCAGTCGCTCAGTCACATGCTGCACCCGTTGCGCCGACGGCTGTCTGCCAGGGTCATCAAATTTCAAACCCCAATGGCGCGCCACTAACTCTGCATCCCTGCGGCTGTAGTCAATCAGTTTCTCGCGCTCCGGGGCCGCATTGTCGGGCGGCGGACCGACAACATGCGCCGTCAAGTCGACCTCGTAGCGGCTCAGGAATTTCGGCAGTATGGACGCCGTCAAGGCGCTGTACGGATCATCGACCTGGTGAAAGTAATGGACCTGATGGCGTTCACCGCTGGCGCGGCGACGTTTCTCAGCCTTGTCACGGGCCTTGAGCAGGTTCTCTCTGGAGAGAATGTGCTGCGTGATCGCAGGCATCAACCAACTCTTTATGGACATTCCTTGGCCTCGTCATTCCATACACATCTGTACTGAAACAAATATAGCATTGGGCTGCCTTCGCCAGCGTGAGGGTTTTCGCTAGGTTCGACTAATGGGCGGAAGACTGCTCCAAACAGTGTTCGATGCAGTTCAGTGCAGCAACGGCGACCTTGGCATTCCACTTAGGATGTGCCGACCACGCCGCCATCGCAGGCAATGGTCTGCCCAACGACATATTCGCCAGCCCGTGAGCACAAAAAGATGGCAAGTCCGGCAATATCCTGCGCGGTGCCGACGCGCCCACTCGGATTGAGCTTGCCAACGCCGTCCCAATCCACGTTTTTGGTCTCGCCACCAAAGCCGACTCCCGTGCTGAGCATCCAGGTCGGAAAGGGACCCGGTGCGATCGCGTTGAAAAGGATGTGTTCCTTGGTCAGATGCGCCGCCATGAAACGTGTCAGGTGATGCACGGCAGCCTTGGAGGCGCCGTAGGAAAACGTGTCGAAGATGGCAGCCTTGAGGCCGTCGATTGATCCGATGTTGATGACGCGAGCCGGGCTGGCGACACTCGCTCCTTGACGGAGCAGTGGGAGCAATTTCTGGGTGAGGAAGAACACGCCTTTGACGTTGGTGTCCATCACCTTGTCCCATCCGGCTTCCGGAAACTTCTCCAGCGGTGCGCCCCAGGCGGCACCGGCGTTGTTAATCAGAATGTCGAGCCGCGACTCTTTCTCTGACAGCTGCTTTGCCAGACTTTCAACGCCCGCCAGCTGTGAAAGGTCAGCCGGTAGCGCGATGCATTGGCCACCATAGGCCTCGCTAAGGCGTTTGGCCGTTGCTGCACATACATCGGCCTTACGTGCCGAGATGTAGACCTTGGCACCGTTCGCCAAAAAACCGGCGGCGATCATCTCGCCAATGCCGCGCGAGCCCCCCGTCACCAGCGCTGTCTTGCCCTTGATCGAAAACAGATCGTTGAACTGCTCAGTCATTGATTCACTCCAGTTAAGTCATCGAGTCCGCTCGCTGACAGTTCGCATTACATCACTTCAAATCAGTCCGCGCCTCCGTGTCGCAGAAGTTACTGACATCGCCGCTTCGATGCTCTACCGTCTCATCACACGTCTGCGCCCCATGGCCAGGCCGGTGACGCGGCAATCGACCAGACGAGGCGCCCTTTAAAGCTCGCGCCGCAAACAAGTTCTCTCAACGACAAGGACAGTTCATGGACTTCGATCATTCTGAACCCGCGCAGCTGCTGATCCCGCAGCTTGAACGCTTCATGGCGGAAGAAATACTTCCCAACGAGCAAACCTATTACGACCAGTTGGTCCACTCGAACGACTACCGTCAGTGGCGTGTGCCGCCCATCATGGAGGAATTGAAAGCCAAAGCCAGGAAGGCGGGCCTGTGGAATCTGTTCCTGCCCGACGACCAGTACGGCGCCGGCCTGGATAACCGGGATTACGCACCGCTGGCCGAAATCACCGGCCGTTGCCCGATTGCGCCCGAAGTGTTCAACTGTGCCGCCCCGGATACGGGGAACATGGAAGTTCTTGTGCGTTACGGCTCACCGGAACAGAAGGAGCGCTGGCTCAATCCCTTGCTGGCCGGTGAAATCCGTTCCGGTTACTCCATGACCGAACCGGCCGTGGCTTCGTCCGATGCCACGAACATGAAGGCGACCTGCGAAATCGAAGGAGACGAGGTGGTCATCAACGGCCAAAAATGGTGGACCAGTGGCGCCGGTGATCCGCGCTGCAAGATTCTCATTTTCATGGGCGTTACGGACCCGAGTGCGGAACGGCTGAAGCGCCATTCCATGGTGCTGGTGCCGCTCGATACCGCCGGTGTCAAGATCCTGCGCATGCTTCCGGTCCTCAACTCGCTCGATGAACCGCACGGTCATGCCGAGATCCTTTTCGAGAACGTGCGAGTGCCAGTCAGCAACATCATCCACGGCCCGGGACGCGGCTTCGAGATCGCGCAGGGCCGACTCGGTCCCGGTCGCATCCACCATTGCATGCGCTTGATTGGCGCCTCCGAGCGCGCTCTGCAGTTGTTGTGCCAGCGGGGACTCGGTCGTATCGCTTTCGGCAAGCCCCTGGTTGATCTGGGCAGCAACCGCGACATCATCGCCAACGCGCGTCTCGCGATCGACCAGGCGCGCTTGCTGACGATGAAGGCGGCCTGGGCGCTTGACAAGCGCGGCACTTTTGGCGCGCTGAACGACATATCAGCAATCAAGGTGGTCGCACCCAACGTCTTGCAGCACATTGTTGACGCGGCGATCCAGATCCACGGTGGCGAAGGTGTGTCGGACCCGGAGTTGTCGCGCCTGTTGGGAATGGCACGCGCACTGCGCCTCGCCGATGGTCCGGATGAAGTGCATCGCCGGCAAATCGCCAAGCTGGAACTGTCCAAGTATCTGCGCAGGTAGAAAAGGAAAGCATCATGAAAACACGCATCACCGAGTTGCTCGGAATTGAGCACCCCATTATTCAGGGTGGCATGCACTATGTCGGCTTTGCCAAACTGGCAGCGGCAGTTTCCAATGCCGGAGGTCTGGGCATCATCACCGCCCTGACACTGGGCACGCCGGAGTTGCTTGCCAAGGAAATTGCGCTTTGCCGCGAGATGACCAACAAGCCCTTCGGCGTGAACCTGACCTTCCTGCCAGCGTTCTCCGAACCACCCTACCCCGAATACATCCGCGCGATCATCGAAGGTGGCGTGAAGGTCGTCGAGACCGCGGGGCGCAATCCTCAAGCCTACATGCCTTACCTGAAGCAAGCCGGCATCAAGGTGATTCACAAGTGCACATCGGTGCGACATTCGCTGAAGGCGCAGGCGATTGGCTGCGACGCCGTCAGTGTCGATGGTTTTGAGTGCGGCGGCCATCCAGGCGAAGACGATGTGACCAACTTCATCCTGTTGCCGCGAGCGGCTGATGAATTGAAAATTCCGTTTGTGGCATCTGGCGGCATGGCCGATGGACGCAGCCTGGTGGCAGCGCTGGCACTGGGGGCGGAGGGCATCAACATGGGCACGCGCTTCATCGCGACAAAGGAAGCACCGGTACACGACAACGTCAAGAACGCGATCGTCGCTGCCAGCGAGTTGGACACGCGTCTGGTCATGCGCAAACTTCATAACACCGAAAGAGTGATGATGAACTCGGGTGTTGAACGCCTGCTCGAAATTGAAAAGCAAAAGGGCGACGCGCTGACCATCGCCGACGTTTACGAGCAAGTTGCCGGCGTCTATCCGAAGATCATGCGCGACGGCGAGATGGAAGCTGGCGCCTGGAGTTGCGGCATGGTCGCCGGTCTGATCCACGATATTCCAAGCGTCAAGGAACTGATTGACCGCATCATGAGTCAGGCCGATGCGCTCATCAACCAGCGACTGGTCGGCTTGAGCTGACTTTCAAGGGTATTCAATTGGCCCAGTAGATATAGGCATCGTTGGGACTCTGTGGATCTTTGAGCGTCTTGTCCAGTGCGAACGCCCCTTCAATCAATGCCGGCCATAACGGCTTGGCCTGCTGCTTGTTGAAACCTTCGATCAGTGCCTTGAGCTCTGCCACCTTCGCCGGCTCGCTGACAGCCAGATTGTTTTTTTCGCCTGGATCCCGGGCAATGTTGTAGAGCCAGTCCTGCTTCGGCAGTTGCGTGACCTGCAGCTTCCAGTCGCCATCGCGCACCACAACGTAGTCACCACTGCGCCAGAACAGTCGGTCATGCGGTTTACCCGCTGCCTCGCCAAGGATGAAGGGCAGCAGATTGACGCCGTCGATGATCCGGTCAGTTGGCGCCTGAGCACCCGCAGCCGCAGCGGCGGTACCGAAGATATCGAAATGGCTCACCATGGATTCATAGCGTGTGTTGGGTGGAATTGTCCCTGGCCAGCGCATGAAGTACGGCACATGCGTGCCGCCGTCGAAGAAGGTCGCCTTCCAGCCGCGATAAGGCAGGTTCAAGCCCGGGACACCGATGTAATTGGCACCGCCGTTGTCGCTGGTGAAAACGACCAGCGTGTTGTCGTCGATGCCCTGATCCTTCAGCGTCTTCATGACACGCCCGATATTGCGATCAAGAGAGCGGATCATGGCGGCGTAAACGCGTGTCGTATGGTCCCGAATGTGTGACAACGCGTCGTAGTCGGCGCGTGTAGCTTGCAGCGGCGTGTGCGGCGCGTTGTAGGCAAGGTACATCATAAAGGGACGATTCCTGTTGGCTGCGATGGCCTTGACTGCTTCGTCGGTCAGGTAGTCGGTCAAATAGTTGCGCGGCTCAAACACTTGGCCATCATTAAAGCGCACGCCCCAGGGCGAACTCGCCCACAGAAACTGATCGATCATGTCGAAGTCCTGCTTGGAGTTGACGATATTGACATCATTTTCGGGCAGGAACATCGAAGCGCCGTGCTGCAGGGACAGCGATTCATCGAAACCGTGGGCGTAAGAGCGATATTGTGGACTGTCGCCCAGATGCCATTTGCCCAGATGCAATGTGTGATAGCCCGCTCCCTTGAGCAAGTTGGCAATCGTTACCTCACTGGTTGGCAGTCCCATGTCTTCGTACACCGGCATATCGCGCTCGCGATCTGCGTGATAGATCGTTTCGTGCAGGTTGCCGGGCGCCTGGTGCTTGCCCACAAGCCGGGCGAACTCCACTGGCACCGGAGTGAATTCGAAACCGAAGCGGGTTGCGTAGCGCCCGGTCATGATGGCAGCACGCGAAGGTGCGCATGTGGCGTTGCCAGCGTAACCCTGGGTGAAGTTGACGCCATCGCGGGCGATGGCGTCAATGTTCGGTGTCGGGACGCTGCCGGCGGCAATGCCGCCACCGTAGAACGTGATGTCGTTGAAGCCAAGGTCGTCGGCCAGGATCACAATAATGTTCGGGCGCCTTTTATCGCTCTGCTGAGGGCTTGCCGGGCCGGCCTGCCAGGTCACTTCCCGGAACGGGGCGCTGGGCTTGCGCAGGACATACTTCACATACAACACCATCACGCCTTCGCGCCCGCCGATGGCGACCAGACCGAGCCCGCCAAACAGTACGAGA
>CAIYGK010000323.1 GCA_903925725.1 uncultured beta proteobacterium
ATTGGATCGGCTACAGAGGCGGCTTAACGGAAGGTCTGGCTCAGGGCTACGACGAAGGACACGCACGAGGATTCATTGAAGGCATGGACGAGGGGGAGTCAGCGGGCTCTACCGCTCTGGAGCAGATCTCCGAGCGTTGTCGGCGCCTGCAGTTGATATTGGACCATCAGCCACTGGATCGCCTCACCCTGTTAGCCATTGCCGAAAAGCTCAAGCTCGCGGCCGACACCTTCCGAGCGGTGAGATCTGACAGCCAGGCGACTCAAGCACTTGCCTTACGTGACAAGGCACTGAACATGGCTGCCATGCTGGACCCATTCGAGTTGGGAGACGCAGCATGAACTGGATCCTGACCCATTCAGGCAAACACTTCGACCTGCTAGAACTCGACGCCGACATGATCGACCCACGGGACATCTCGCACGCACTGGCCCACCTGTGCCGCTTCAACGGTCACACCCGCGAGTTCTACAGCGTGGCCCAGCACAGTTGCATCGTCGCCGAGCTGGTGCCGGAAGAACACAAACTCGCAGCCTTACTTCATGACGCACCCGAGGCGTACCTGGGCGACATGACGCGGCCACTCAAACAATGGATCAGTGCCTATGAGCACTTCGAGGACTGTATCTGGTGGCGCGTCTGTGACCGGTTCGACATAGCACCAGAACTCCCCGCCTGCATTCACAAGGCCGACCTGATAGCGCTGGCTACGGAACGCCGCGATCTCATGCCATCCGATCCGGCTATCTGGGATTGTTTGGTCGGCATCGAACCCATGGTTGAAACCATCCGTCCATGGTCTGCAGCAGAAGCCCGCAACACCTACCACCAGCGCCTGATGGACCAACTCGCTATCGAACACCGGAGAAAAGCGGCATGAAGAACCAACAGAACAACACCAGCGCCTTGTCCGCTTTGCTCCGCACTGCAAATGGTGGCGGCACGCTGGAAACAAACAGGCTCTGCTGCGCAGCAGCAGGCATTATTGCTCCTCCTAGCGCCACTGCCGACGCACTTATACCCCACGAAAAGCTGCGCGGGGCAACGCTCAGTGATGCAACGCTAAAAGCTCCAGCACGCCCGCTCGCGCAGCCTGCCTTGGGGTATACGAATACCCCGAAGGCTGCGGACTACCCGCCAGAGTCGAAATCAGGCCAACGATACTCGCCTGCCAACCTGACCAACGTGCTACCCGATGAGTGGGCTGTCAGGTCTCCCAAGCACGTCGAACAGCTAATGCGCATATTTGATCTGGATAGAGCTGCTGAGGCAGCTATCGAAGAACAACGCCATTTCATGCTGCAAGCCGAAGGCACCGCCTGGCGCGTAGGGGAGATCGCACAATGAGCGCAGCAGAGAAGCTCGAATTCCACATCACACCAGGCGCCTGGTTTCGGCAGGATCTGCTTTACCCAGTCTTCGGCCTATCCACCGAAGCAGTTCGCAAATATCGCACCCGGGGTCTGTGGCTAGAAGGCAAGCACTGGCGTTATGACCCGGCCAACGTAATCGTCTATAACCGCGCCGCTATCGAACGCTGGATGGAAGGGAAGCCATGATCGACAAAATGCCGACAGGCGTTGAGATGAACGGCAAACAGCTACGCATCTGGTTCATCTTTAACG
>CAIYGK010000324.1 GCA_903925725.1 uncultured beta proteobacterium
ATGATCGACAATATGTGATAGTGTACAAAGCGGTACAAAGACCGCTTCCAATAAGCCCCAAGATGTTGATTCACTTGGGGTTTTTTGTTATTTGCGTACAATGATGTCCAAAGACTGACAACTTTTGTTGAGCCATGGAATCGGGGTGTATGGCTCAAATTGTCCACTTACCCTGAATCATGGCTCAATCATGGCTCAATCTCCTCGGGCAGTTAACTACAACCTGAAAGACAAAGCAATTCAGGCGGCGAAGCCGAAGTCCAAGCCCTATCCCCTGACAGATGGTGGTGGGCTTTATGTCGAAGTTCTGCCGTCTGGGTCAAAGGTTTGGCGCTATTCGTACGGTTTCAATGGCAAGCGCACTAAGGTGACGATAGGGCAATACCCCACCATTGGCATCAAGGCGGCGCGAAACACGCACGAGGCTATGAGGGCGACCCTTGCAGGCGGTGTAGACCCGGCACGGCAGAAGCAAATTGACAAGATTGAGCGTGTCGCGCAGGCACGTCAGGTCGAAACATTTGAGTCCTTCGCTCGTATTTGGTTTACCGAGAAAATGGCGAAGGCGACAGATCGGACTCGACGGCAGAACCTAGCTTGGATGGTGAACGACGTCTTCCCGGCGATTGGTTCAATTCCGCTGGGGGAGGTTCTTCCCTCCGATGTGTTGAAATTGTTAGAGGGTATGCGTAATACGCCAACCAAAGCAAACAACATTCGGGCAATCCTTGAACGCATTTACCAGTACGCTGCTCAGAAACTGCTTGTGACGAACAATCCCGCAACTCCGATGAAGGGGTTGATCGACAAGCCCTCTGCGACCCACTACGTTCCACTGAAGCCGTCAGAAGTACATGGTTTTGTGGAGGCAGTTCGTACGTGCGGTGCTCATCAAGGCACTCGCCTAGCGGTGGAGTTCTTGTTGCTAACTGCGGTACGAAAGGACAACGTGTGCAAGGCGCGGTGGGCGCACTTCAATCTCGAGGCTAAAACATGGACGATCCCCGGCCGAACCGTCGGTGCAAATGGGTTTATGAAAATGCCACGTCCTCACACCGTCTACTTGTCGAAGCAGGCCATGGAATTGCTTAAAAAGGCTAAATACTTGTCCGATAAGTCTGAGTGGGTATTCCCATCTGTGCACAAGCTCTCAATGCCAATGACTGAGCAGGCGATTAATCATTTGTTTACAAGACTTCGGGCGGCTGGCGAAGCGCCGCTTGACTTTAAACCCCACGGATTACGCAGCACCGCGTCAACCATCTTGAACAACAACAAGCTACTGATCGGTATTGATGCTGACGTGGTAGAGGCAGTCTTGGCTCATGTCGATATAAGCTCGGTGCGCGGTGGTTACAACCACGCTGAGTACTCCAATCCCGTGGAGTACGCCCTTCAATGGTATGCAGATCACATAGACAAGTTGATTGCCGGCGCTGACGTGATCCAGTTAAAGTCGGCATGAGCGATTGAACCACGCCTAGCCATCGGCTGATCCCCGATGGTGAAAACCGGGACACCCTGACCCGGCGGCGTTGGTTTTCTATCAGGGCGCGACAAGGGGGCGCTATGAACGCTGACGGTGTGAAAAATCTCGACAGGATGCAGATTCAAAGCGGCGCTGCTGCTTTGGAGTCTGTCAATAGGATGGTCCTACCTACAGCTGTCGAAATTTTGGCTGAATCATTTTCGGGATTGGGTCCAAAAATTCATCGTGATGCGTGCAGAAGATTGGATGATCTGAAAAACAAGTACGGTGACAAATTGCCGTACTTGATCGGATTGTCGGCGCGTGAAACATGGTTTGCTCTGTACGACGGGGCCGGCACCATTGCCTTGATGATTGCAGAGGGTGTCTTAGCTGATAGCGACCAATCACGCTATCTCGCTACGGCTGAAGGTTATGGCGAAGACGAGGGGGTCGCCTGTGCGCTGTACAACCATTTAGCCAGATCTCCTGCAAGTCATCAGCAAACGACGATTCAAGACTACACACCATTTGAAGGCCGTCCGTCGTGGTACGACATTCTTGAAAGTGCTGCTTTGTACTGGTTTGCGGAGGCAGCGGGTTCTTACCGCGCGGGCAACGTGGAAGGCGCGTTTAACTGGATAAGTGAGGCATATGACGCGTTGTCGTTATCTCTCCTCGATAAAGGAAGCAGCGAGATGATGAAGGATGCGCATTCCTATCTAGCATCACGGGGGGCAAAACAAATGCTTGCCAAGAGTCCTAAGCAAAAAGACAAGGCAACGGTTCGGGAGTGCTGGGAAACATGGCAGAAGCGACCCGATAGTTACGATAGCAAAGCGGCATTCGCACGCGACATGCGCGAGAAATTTCCGAATCTCGAAAGCCAACCGGTGATAGAGGGCTGGTGTCGAAAATGGGAGCACGAATCAAAACCCTCAGTCAGCTAGCTCAGTAAGTATCCGGCTTGCAGAGTACGTATTCAGCTGGTTAAGTGCTATTCCTTTGGTAGCAACATTAGGGCCTAATCCAACTATCGCAACAACGGCGTACAGCGCCAGATAGGGGTCTTCAATGTCAATTCTAAGAATGCCTACCGTGAAGGTAGAGACCGGCCACGCCAGCCACGCCAGCATTTACGGCGCAGTACATGCGGGCCTTTTCACCATGCCGGTGCCTATCGGCCAGCGCGCAGTAGGGTGGCCATCAGAGGAAGTCGCAGCTATCAATCAGGCAAGGATCGCGGGTAAGCCCGATGCAGAGATTCGGGTGCTGGTAGATCAGCTACACGCGGCGCGGTGCCCCGGTGAACAATTCAAACCGACTTGGCTTGATCG
>CAIYGK010000325.1 GCA_903925725.1 uncultured beta proteobacterium
AGCTTGATGCGGTTGGCAAAGCGGAAAATGCCAGCAGCACGATGGCTTGGGTGGGGTCCAGATGAAACAGGTGAGAAAACCCCAGCGCCGCCAGGGGCAGCAGCAAGTGGCGGATTGTCAGCAAGGCCAGCGCCATCAGCTTGGCTTGACCCAGGGCGCCGAACTGCATGCCCGCGCCCGCTGCCATCAAGCCCAGCGCCAGCGAGGCGCCACCAATGCGGCTGACTGTGGGATCGAGCCAGACTGGCAGCGTCAATCCCATCAGATTGGCCGCCATGCCGGATGCAGTGGCAATGATCAGCGGGTTGCGCAGCAGTTCGCGCAGGAAACCACGCTGGGCATGACGTGCCATCGGCCACACGGCGCCAATATTGAACAATGGCACACAGACCCCGATCAGCACCGCAATCAGCAGCAAGCCTTGCGGCCCGGCCAAGCGCTCCGCGAGCGCCAAGCCGACAAAGGAATTGAAGCGAAAGGCAACCTGGGCGCTGGCAGCGTGCGCGCGTGCTGGAATATGGCGACCCAACCAGGGCCAGTGCGGCAGAGAGTAGGCCAGTGCAATACCGGTCAGACCCAGCGCCCAGCCGGCCCCGATCAGGCTGGATGCACCGGCCATGTCGAGTGGACTCTTGATGATGGAGTGAAACAGCAGCACGGGAAAGAACAGAAAATAGACCAGTGTTTCAACCTGCTCCCATACGGTGCGGTTCAGCGCTGTATAGCGGCACACCAGGTAGCCGCTCAGGATCAGCGAGAAATCAGGAAAGAGGAGTTGGACGAAATTCACAGCGCGAGAATAACAGTCAAACTCGGGTCAAGCCGTTTTGCTGGCGCCAGCGCAAGCGCGGCGGGCGTTCCGGGTGGGCGTTAACATAGACCCTGTTTATGTAAGCTCAATCCAGAGGAGTCATTCATCGTGCATCGTCGAACACTATTGGCAGCAAGTCTGCTTGTTTTGGCTGGAACCGCCGCAGCCCAGGGCTATCCCAACAAGGTCATCAAGTTGCAGGTGCCGTTTGCCCCTGGCGGCACGACAGACATCATTGCGCGTGTCATTTCGGAGGGTTTGGGCAAGGCACTTGGTCAGCCCGTGCTGATCGAAAACAAGGCTGGCGGTGGCGGCATTATCGGCGCCAGCGAGACTGCCAAGGCTACACCGGACGGGTATTCACTGGGAATGGCCACGGTATCTACGACGGCCGCCAATCCGGCGATCAACCCGCGAACGCCGTACAACCCGCTGACGGATTTCACGCCCATCATCAACATTGCGGCCACACCGAACGTGATTGCCGTGCACCCCGGTTTTCCTGCCAGAGATTACAAAGGCTTTGTCGCTGAACTCAAGCGTAATCCAGGCAAGTATTCGTATTCATCATCCGGCACCGGCGGCATTGGTCACCTGCAGATGGAACTCTACAAGAATTTGAGTGGCACTTTTGTCACGCATATTCCCTACCGGGGTGCCGGTCCGGCCCTGAATGACACGGTGGCTGGTCAAGTGCCAATGACCTTTGACAACATGCCATCGGCGATGCCCTTCATTCAGGCCAATCGTCTTGTGGCCATTGTGGTGGCTGCGCCGCAGCGGTTGGCGCAACTCCCGAATGTCCCTACCTTCAAGGAAGTGGGTCTTGAGCCCGTTAACCGCATGGCTTACTATGGCATCTACGGCCCCAAGGGCATGCCCAGGGACATCGTGGACAAGATCAACGCGGGTGTTCGCAAAGCACTGGAGGACCCCGTCGTCAAGAAGCGGATCGAGGAAACCGGTTCCTTCATCATTGCCAATACACCTGAGCAGTTTGCTGCCCAGATCAAGGCCGAGTTTGAGGTCTACAAGAAAGTGGTGGAGTCAGCCAAACT
>CAIYGK010000326.1 GCA_903925725.1 uncultured beta proteobacterium
GCACATCTTCACTTTGGTAGGCCGCTAGATTGTTGCCACTGCCGCCCGCCACGTTGAGCACCAGTTCAACGTTATAGCCCCAGGCCGCACTATCGAAATCGGTGTGGACCCAATAGCCCGCGCTCAGGGGTCGGCTGCCACGCTCCTGCTGACCCGGCACCGCAACGCCATTGACCAGCGCAGCGTCAAAGCGCTTCTGATCGAACCCCAGCATCACAAAACTGCGCCGGCCACCTTCGGGCTCGAAATAATGGCTGTAATTCAGTCCCAGGGTCTGCCCGGCACCGGTGCTGCTGAAGCTGCCGAAATCACCCACCACATCGGAACGGGTGTAAGCCACGCCGATCACCGCCCCCTGCTGATAAAGCGGCATGCGGTAATTCATGCCCAGTTGCTTGACATCCTTGAGCCGCGCCAACGAAGTGGTGTAGGCCGCAGAAAACTGGTGGTCCTGATCGAAAACATTTGAATGCCCCGCGAGCAAAGAGAGTCGATCACGACCGGTTGACTCCGAACCCGTATTGGACAGGCTGGCAGAAAAGTTCCATGGCCTTGATTCCGTGACCAGCAACCTGGCGTCGATCTTGTCGGCTTCTTCAGACTCCTTGAGTGAGACCTGAACCTGCTTGCCCTGGCTCTCATTGGCAATGGCGGTCTGAATCGCCAGCAGTTTGAAATTGGGCGCCTGGCCCTCGCGCAACTCCGGCACGCTGGCACGGATATTGGCCTCGGCGTAGCGCGACAAGCCCTCGACGCTGACCTTGCCAATCACAAATTTGACAACATGCAAACGAACTGTGGCGCCCACCTCCTGCGGCGGCAGCGAGACCCGCAACAACGCAAAGCCCCGGGTCTTGAGTTCGTCCTCCAGTGCGGCGGTGGCTTTTTGCAGCGTCTGCAGCGTTCCATTCGGACCGACAAAAGGCGCGAGCAAGCGCGATGATTCCTCGCCAGACAGCGGGTTGTCACCCGTCAATTCAAAGGCGTTGATGGGAAACTGCGTCGTGGCGCCGGTCGCTGGCGGCATCACCTGCTGCGCCAGGACGGCGCCCGTTCCGAGCAGAAAAGCCAGCGTCAGTCCGATCGTGCGCGCTGCCGGCACGCGCCGCAGTGGCCGCGAACATATCATCAAGTTGGGCATAAGAAAAACACCTTCTATCGGCATAGATTAGCAGGCTGACTGCTGCGCTGTCCCAGGATGCTCAGCAGCGTAGGGTTGGGGCTGTTGGGCAGGGGCACGCGGTCAAACTGGATGAACAAGGGCATCTCAAGCGGGCGACCAACGCGGCCATCGTTGCCAACAAAACCCGTCTCGCCGCGTCCCAATTGCAGTGTCTGGGACGAGGACGTCACCTGAATATGACCGTCGCGCACAAATACAAACAGGCCCACTTCGTCGGCCGGTGCATCGCCACCGGAGAACAACTGGCGCATGTCGAATTGAACCCGGTCCGGCCGCTCCAGCCGTTCAAGCGTCGGAGCATCCAGCGGCCGGATCACGGTGCGACTGACAAACAAGCCCTGACCCGCCTCCAGCAACTGTGACGTGGTCTGTCCGATTTGCGTCACTTCGATCACACCCTGCCAGGTGAAGAAGCTGCAACTATCAAGCGCAACACAATCGAGGTCAAGGCCGGTACCGCGAATGCCAATGGTGGCGGTCGGCGTCGTAAATTTGACGTTGCGTTTGTCGGCCTTGCCGATCAAGCCGGTCAAGGCCCGCATGCTGCCGCGCACCAGCGACACCATGGCTTTGCCATCCGCCGGATTGGCGTCGTCAAAGACAAAGCTGTCGACCTTGAAGCGGGTGTTGCCACCCAGCGTGATGCGGCTGTCATCGCGAAACACCAGCACGCCTTTGGCAGCGGCAGCGGTTTCAACGGTATCACCCGGGTACAC
>CAIYGK010000327.1 GCA_903925725.1 uncultured beta proteobacterium
GACCAGAACTGCGCCGCCTGTGCCCAACCCGATGGCACGGCAGGTGACCTGACTGGCGTTGCGGCTTACAACTGAAACGCCACCAGCCGCACGAGGCCTTCCAGCAACTCGCGTGTCAGCCCCGGCGGCTGCGGTTGGTACTGTGCAGCGTTCGCTTTGTGCGTCGCTATCCATCGCGCAAAGGCTTCCACAACCGACGGCTCATAAAACGCGACCATCAATTCGTAGTTGACGAACAGGCTCCGCTCGTCCAGATTGGCAGATCCGACCAGGGCCAGCTCATTGTCAAAAAGCACCGCCTTGGCGTGGATCATGTCCGGGGACAACCAGACCCGGGCGCCGGCGCTGGCCAGTTCGCGCAGCGCCGCATGCCGGGCCAGGTCCGCCAGCCGGTGATTGGATTGGCGCGGCAACAGCAGATCCACTGCGACTCCGCGCCGCGCCGCCAGCGTCAGTGCTGTCACAAGCGCGGCATCCGGCACAAAGTACGGCGTCACCGCGAGAATCCGGTACTGCGCCTTGAAGCAAGCTGAGAGCAGTAGCGTGTAAATTGTGTCGTCTGCCTGGTCCGGGCCACTGGCAACAAGACGTGCTTGATGTGGCTGTCCCGGCGCGGCACCGGCGCTGTTGACGCGGGCGTTCGCAAGCGCCCCCCGCGTCGCGAAGTTCCAGTCGCTGTCAAATTGCTGCTGTGCCTGCATTGCCAGCGCGCCTTGCAGGTCGAAACTCAAATCGATCCAGACCGACTTTGCGTTATCGGGTCTGGCGACAAAATACTCGGCTGCCAGATTGCGCCCGCCGCACCACAGGCAACGGCCGTCGGCAACCATCATCTTGCGGTGATTGCGCAGGTTGGTGCGACCCCGCAGCGCCGATCGCAGGGGCGAGACAAACAGGCTTACCTGCACGCCCGCAGCGGTAAGGCGGCCCAGGTCCGGGCGACCACCCATGTAGTAACCCAGGCCGTCAAGCAGCAGACGAACTCGCACGCCGGCCTGGGCGCGCCGCATAAGCAATTGCACGATCTCGTCGCCGACCGGGTCGCTTCCGAGAAGAAAGCTGCACAGGTCAATGGAGTGATGCGCTTGCGTGAGAATCTGGCGCAGCCGGTTCAACGACGCAATGCCGTCCTGATGGATTGCGAGCTGCTCATAACTGACGGCGTCGGGCAGGCCGAGGGCGACGGCAATGTCTGCGGACCTGCCGGCTCCAGGACTTGACATTGGAGTTGGTCGGAAGGATGTGACTTTTCTGCTGCCCAGCAGCAGGTACAGCGGCAGTGTCACATAAGGCAGCAGAACCAGCGAGATGACCCAGGCAATGCCTGCAGACGGGTGACGACGCTGCTTGCGCGTGTGCGATGTGACAGTGTAGACGAGCAGTCCAAGCACCACGACCAGGCTGTGAAAAGTCAGCCAGTGAAAGAAAAGAAAATTGCCGGCCACAGCCAACTGCCGGCCTGCCGCTTGCTAGACCGGCTTTTTGTGGCTGCCGTCACACATCGGTGGCTTGCCGGTGGCCTTGCAGCCGCAGAAGTATTCCTGTTTGCTGGTTTCCGCGTGGTATTTGACCGGGGTAAAGGTGCTGCCCTTGTGCGAACCATCGCAAAAGGGCTGCGCCTTGCTCTGGCCACAGGAACACCACCAATAGTCTTTACCGGCCTCCACATTCACTGCAAACGGAGTGTTGGAAGCGCGAACAGGCGTCGTCATGATTGTTTTCCTTTTTGGATCGTTGAGGGGTATCAGCTTGAGCCAAAGTTGACCCACCAAGCGATGTTAGGCAACTGAAATGATAGCTTCTGTGCGTTTGCCCACACAGGAGGTGGCTTCAGGTGGACCAGATGCGTGGACTTTGCGCTGACAGACCCCAGAAGTGCGCTCGCCATAGCGCCCAGACCCGGCGCACCAGATCCATGGCAGGCTCGACCACCGGCGCAAGCAGTCTTAACACGATCACCTGTCCGTCCGGGCTGGTGGCGCCGGCGAACTGGCGCAAGGGATGCTCAGTGATCACGTTCCGCGCCAACTCGAGGGCCTGCTCACGTCGGGCTCGTTCGATCTTGCTGCCCGCGACAAAGAAGAGCGCAGCCAGACAGCGCTGCCCGGCCATTCCCGCTGGACCATCGAGCAAGCGCTGGTCGTGCGCCTGGATTCGCCCGCGCTCCAGCCAGACACCGGGCACTTCGATATGCTGCAGCAAGCTTCCAGCTTCGAAAGGCTGAGCAGCCAGCGGCAAGCCCAGTGCGCTTACATCCCAGCCCATAAACTCGGCGTCCGGTGCTAGCTGCAACGTGAGCAGGTTTTCGGCGATGCACTGGTTGTAGCAAATGGCTTCCAGTGGGAGCCATTCAAGGCGCGAGTTGCCGGCGAGCCGGATGCGGGTTCGTTGCACTGCGGGCTCAGACGCCGAGCGGTAAAACCGTGTCGCACCCGGCGTGGTGATCAGACCGTGCGTGCCTGACTCTGCCGTGATCTCCAGTTCAAGTGTGTCACCGCCCACCAACCCCCCGGGCGGATGCACCAGCACGTTGTGGCAGATCGCATCCCCCTCGGGGTAGAGGCTCTGCAGAACCCGCAACGGCCCGTTGTGGCTGTGTCGTGCCACGGTCTTGCCCGCTTCCAGCCGGTAATCAAGTTGAAGTTGCGCGTGCCAGGACATGCTGCGAGTGTACGTTTGCCGGGGCACTCAACTCCGCGACTGTCCCCCGCCCTTTGGGCTCCTCCTTGATGTCGCTGCGCAGAGTGCCACGGCAAGAACGGTGTTGGGAATTGCGGAACTCAATAGACAGCCTCAGACACTCAGGCGACGTTCAATTTTTCGATCTGGTTGCACCATACCAATGGGATGAACGCCCCCACCTTAGGCGGCACCGTTGTGTGCCAAAGTGGAGTTGCGTAGCAACCCTTTTAGCAAACAGGAGCAACCACTATGAAAGTCTCTACAGTAGGCA
>CAIYGK010000328.1 GCA_903925725.1 uncultured beta proteobacterium
ATTCTGCTGCTGACCAATGTCAGCGTCTGGTACAGCCGGCATCCCTCGATGGTGGAACGCCGCAGCCGCCCGCAGGCGCCGCCAACCCACGCCGCCCTGCCACGCGCCAAGGTACTGGTTGCTATCGCTGTGCTGGTTGCGCTGCTGTTCTCAAAGAATGTGTACACCGCCAGCTTAAGCTCGTACTACACGTTCTACCTGATCCAGAAATTTCACCTAGCAGTGCAGGACGCCCAGATTCATCTGTTCCTCTTCCTCGGCGCGGTGGCGGTGGGCACCCTCGCCGGTGGCCCCATCGGCGACCGGTTCGGACGTAAGCCAGTGATCTGGTTCTCCATCCTGGGTGCATTCCCATTCGCGCTGATGCTGCCCTACGCCACGCTGTTCTGGACTGGCGTGCTGTCGGTGCTGATCGGGCTGATCCTGGCCTCGGCTTTCTCTGCCATCCTGATCTATGCGCAGGACCTGCTGCCCGGACGCGTGGGCATGGTTGCCGGGATGTTCTACGGCTTCTCGTTCGGATTAGGCGGCTTGGGCGCTGCGGCGCTGGGCATGATCGCCGACCTGACCAGTATCGAGACGGTGTACCGCGTCTGCTCCTTCCTGCCGCTGATTGGTCTGCTGACAGCTTTCCTGCCGAACGTGAAACGGCGTTGAGACTGGCCTAGTTGCGCCGAGACGCAGCGACGTTTGGCTGGGCCAAGACGGGCATTTCTTTAGGCCTGTCTATCAGCTCACTAATTCACGATTTCGGTCCAAAAAACGTCGTTCCTACCATATCCCCACAAATGGCCTAAATGGACCGTTTTATCACTGGTTTCCTTGATGTTTTTGCGATGACGGCACAAAACCGGAGTTTAAAAAAGAAGAGGCAGAACCCGATGCAGATTCTGCCTTTCCTCGTTGGTAAATATGACATATAACTCGTCAGCAAGCTGATCGCTAGCGAGCCCGCTCAAAGTCCCGCGACCAGCGTCCTTCAGCACTGGCACCAAGACGGTGCGGGTCAATCGCCAATCGGCAGGAACGCCTTGGCAGGAAACAAGTCGAGGATGCGCAGAGCAGTGCACGCGTCATGCCACATCGGCTCTGGCTTCCACCAAGGCGCTATGCGAGCCCGGACAAAGGCATTAGCGGCGCGAGCCTCTGGCGTATGTTTGAACGCCTCCAGCGCCACTTTGGCCCCGTCCTGACGCCACATAGCAAGCAGTGATCGGCGTCCAAACTCAGATAGGTTGGTGTCCACTGTCCTGAGGTCGATGAACTCGAACCAAGTAAACCGATTAGGCAACGTATCAAGCTCTGCCAGCAGCATGCCGCGCATCTTCCTTCCACGCACCTCCACACGTATGTAAGGCCCGTTTGTGAACGCATTGTCGTACTGCCGCAAGAGGTTCGACCGGAGTGCTTCTGTGTCAGTACCAGGACCATTCTTAACCAGGCGCATGATCGCTGCGTGTCGGAGGTGGATTCGCTTATCATAGACCGCTGCCGTGTAGTCGCTGCTCACGCTACCGAAGTTGAGCGTTTCAAGCTGCGCATGCATATCAATCTGCTTGCCGAACATCGTGACGCGCCGGGCACGCTTGTACCGCACCAACAGATCACTGTATTCAATTCCATAGACATCTACCGCAACGTCAATCCTGCTAATCAGCGGGACTCGCATTAATCGGGGATAGGCGCTGCCGACCACCCGGCGCATGGTTTCGTGAAATGTCTGCAAGTCGAGGCCCTTGAACTTCGCCGGATTGAGATCGACGCGAATGCCACCATGCTGCTGACCGGGATTTCGAGCACCAATCTGAACCAGCACGCTTGAGCCACCGCCCAACTTGATTCGGATGTTCTGGCGATAGCGGCTGGAGCGGAGATAGGCTCGCTCAACCAGACCCTCCTGAATCGCGTCAGCAATCCGACGCTGCATCCGCTCCATGCGGACCTCTGGATTCTCATCTTCTTCCGGGTGCCATGGAAGGACGAACGCAAGTCGATCAATAACAGGCTTCTGCACAACCGTGCGCACTTGAGGCGATTTGGGCACTGGCTGAGCAGACTGAGTAAACGGACCGACACGAGTGAACGTAGGTCGTGGGGTTGCCTGGCTTGCCGATGATGCGCGTGCTACCGGTGAGGTG
>CAIYGK010000329.1 GCA_903925725.1 uncultured beta proteobacterium
CGTATTCCAGATCGAGAGCAGAGCCCAGATGAGCATGTTGCCGCGCCTCAGACCCAAGTGTTTCTATGATCTGGTGATCGAAGTGGCGATCGTGCGCCCGGGACCGATCCAGGGCGGCATGGTGCATCCGTACCTGAAAGCACGTGAGCATCCGGATCAGGTTGTGTACGCCAGTCCGGCCCTCAAAGAAGCCCTTAAACGCACGCTGGGGGTGCCGATTTTTCAGGAACAGGTGATGAGGATTGCCATGCTGGCAGCCGGTTTCAGTGCCGGCGAATCCGACAGTCTTCGCCGCTCCATGGCCGCCTGGAAGCGCAAGGGCGGGGTGCATAAGTTCTATGACCGCATGGTCAGCGGGATGTTGGAGCGCGGCTATACGCAGGAGTTTGCCGACACCCTGTTCAAACAGATCGAGGGTTTTGGCGAATACGGCTTTCCGGAAAGCCACGCCGCCAGTTTTGCGCTGCTGGTCTATGTCAGTTGCTGGCTTAAACACTACCATCCTGTCTGCTACCTGGTGGCCATGCTCAACAGCCAGCCCATGGGTTTTTACAGTCCGTCGCAGTTGGTGCAGGATGCGATCCGGCATGGTGTGCAGGTGCGCGCTGTCGATGCCCTGTACAGTGATTGGGACTGCACATTGGAGCAATTGGGGTCAGAGCCCGATTTCGCCCAGCAAGCAGATCGAAGTACATTGTGTTGCGCGAAATCGGGCTCTGACCCCAATTGCGGCTCAGCCGTTCGCCTGGGCTTGCGCATGGTCAGCGGTCTGGCTGAAGCTGCGGCACAGCGTATCGTGGCGGCGCGCGGCAGCAGCCCTTTCAGTAGCACCGAAGACCTGGCCTTGCGCGCCGAACTCGATCAAGGTGATCTCAAGGCACTTGCCAGTGCCGACGCGCTGCTGAGCCTGTCGGGCCACCGGCGCCAGCAGGTATGGCAGGCCGCTTCGTTCAAACCGGCGCCAGGCTTGCTGCGCTCGGTGCCAGTGGCAGAAGATATTTTGTTGCTGCCCGCTGCCAGCGAGGGCGAAGAGGTGTTCTTTGACTATGCTGCGTTGGGGCTGACTTTGCGCAGTCACCCTCTGGCCTTGCTGCGCTCGCGCTTGTCACAGCAGAAGTTGCTGACAGCGTCCCGGCTGCAGGCCTTGCCGGACGGGCGACGCGTTGCTGCTTGTGGCCTGGTGGTCATGCGTCAGCAGCCGCAGACCGCCAAGGGTGTGACCTTTGTGACGCTGGAGGACGAAACGGGTAGCGTCAATGTGATTGTCTGGCAGGCGCTGAAAGAAAAGCAGCGCAGTGAACTTCTCAGGTCACGTCTGCTGGCGGTGTACGGTGTCTGGCAGCGCGACGTCGAAAGTGGTGGCGCTGTCTGCCATCTGATTGCCTCTCGCCTGCAGGATCTGACGCCCTTGCTGGGTGGTCTGAGCACGCAAAGCCGGGAGTTTCACTGAGGCGGTCTAACCAGCGTGAAACTGGTTAGCGTTCTTGCCGGTGAAAGCAGCATAGAAAGCCTTGATGGCAAGCATGTCGGCATCGATATCGCCTGTGGGCCGGAAAACCGGCCCCAGACCGCTGATCTTCTTCCTGTAGTCCATATACGCCAGCACTATCGGCACCTGGGCACCGAGAGCGATGTAATAGAAGCCAGTCTTCCAATAGCGCGTGTTGCTGCGGGTGCCCTCAGGCGGCACGATCAGCTGCAGTGGTCCGGTAGCGGCCTTGATCGCTGCTATCGATGCTGCTACAAGATTGTTGGAGGTCTCGCGCCTGACCGGTATGCCGCCAAGCCAGCGCATCAGTCCGTAAAACGGGGGCTTGAATATTTGTTCCTTGCCCATCCAGTAGATATTGAGTTTCAGGCTGAACGCCACCATCAACGTGTAAGGCAGGTCCCAGTTGCTGGTGTGCGGGGCGGCGATCAAAACACTTTTGTTGCTACCGGAGGGGAGATGACCTTCAATCTTCCAGCCGCTGATTTTCAAAAATGCAAGCGAGAAAAGGCGCAGCAGCGTTTTGATGATGGGGGTGTCGAATATCGTGTGGTGCATGGTTTGCTGTGAATTATCCCGCACAGCATTTGCC
>CAIYGK010000330.1 GCA_903925725.1 uncultured beta proteobacterium
CGCTGGATACGCCTTTGGCCGTCAATCCAGAAATAAATTGATCCTTTGTAACTTTGCCGGTGTTGTTGGGATCGAGGTCGCTCATCATCTTGGAGGCGATCTTGGAGGCCATCTTGGATGGATCGAATCCGCCGCTAATTCCGTTACCAACGGAACTGATTGACATGGACATACTGAACTCCTCAGGTTGGATTTCAGAACCCACTCACTTGGATTCTTAGTATCGATATCGACAAGATGAGTCCTTCAGTTGAGACTTCAGCGATGTAAATCTGTGTAAAGGTTTTTCAGACAACCGGGGTCACTTTTCTTTGGTGGAAAAGTTCGTTTACCGATACCCCGCGAGCCGATCTGAATGACCGGAGGCGGGACCTCAAAACTCAAGAATTGAACTGCCGGATAGCCGTCTTTGGTGAGCGGCAGTAATGTGTCTTTTGACGCCAGCTGTGTTACTCCTGAGCGGACACTCAAACTTGCATGGCATGCCCGAGTAGTGGGCCGAACCTGGATCACTGCGCCATCCTGGATGGCAAGACACCTCTGTGCTCTTCGCCATGGTGTCTGGTGGACACTGCATCGGTCGCCACTTATGATCACCGAGATGAGCACGTCACCACACTACTGGTTTCCGGCAAAGTCCTACGGTTGGGGTTGGGGCATCCCAAGTAGCTGGCAGGGCTGGGTTGTTCTCGGAGCATTTGCGGCTCTGCTTTTCGGAGCAAGTGTCCTGTTTCCACCGCGTACCGCGCCGCTGGCCTTTGGTGCAAGCATCTTTGTTCTGGGCGCTGCGCTGGTGGCCATCTGCTATGCCAAAGGCGAACCGCCTCGTTGGCGCTGGGGCTCCAAGTAGCACAATGGGCTGCGGCAAGCGGTGGCAGAGGTTAATCAAATGAAGAAATTGGTTCTGAGCATCATCACAGCCTTAGTTGCTGTCGGCGCTGCTTGCGCCGGCCAAGCCAGAGTGACATGGCAGGAGCCGGACGGTTACACAGACATCCGAGAAGGCAATGACCTGCGGGATTCGTTCCGCCAAACTCTGTTCAGAGACTTTGAACTGCTCTTTGCTGACCTGGCCAAGCAGTTGCCCGACGGTTGTATGTTGGATATCACCGTGACCGATGTCGATCTGGCAGGCGAAGTCAACCCCATGCACTTTGGTCTGTGGCAAGACATCCGCGTCATCAAGGCCTTGTACTGGCCAAGGATGTCCTTCGACTACAAGCTGACAGATAGCACCGGGCAGATGCTGGTGTCAGGTCACGAAGACATCAAGGACATGGCGTTTTTTGATCGTGGTGTTCAGCGTAGACTGACCCGCTTCAGCTTTGAGGAGCGAATGCTGAGAGACTGGTTCGGGAAGATGCTGCGCGAAGGGAAATTCGCGAGATGAAGACTGTCGTGATTACCGGCACAAATCGCGGCATTGGGCTGGAACATGCCCGTTCGTTTGCTGTCAAGGATTGGCCCATGCTTGCGCAGTAAAAGCCACTCAAACCAGAATCACCTCATCATGCAGGCGCTCCACATCCTGCGGCTGGCACAGACCCGTGCCGGCCGACAGCAGCGCTGCTGAACCTGCAGCCACACCGTAGCGGAAGGCATCGCGCAGTGACAAGCCGCGTGAGAGCGCCCAGACCATGGCGCCGACAAAGCTGTCGCCAGCGCCGATGGAACCCAGCACCGGCACATGCAGAGCCGGCGCAAAGCACTTGCCCTCGGCCGATATCAGCCAGGCGCCGCCAGCGCCAAGTGACAGCACCACGATCTGCGCCTTGCCCTGGGCGACAAGTTGGGCGGCAGCGGCCAACCACTGCGCCTTGGTTTCAAGTGGCTGCTTGAAGAGTTCCCGCAATTCCCGCAGGCTCGGCTTGACCATGTACACGCCTTCCTCCAGCGCTGCGGCCAACGCCGGGCCGGAACTGTCGAGCACGACCTTGACACCGTGCGGCTTGAGCCGGCGGAGCAGACGCACATAAAAGTCGTCAGGCACGCCCGGCGGCAGGCTGCCACTGGCTACCAGGTAGCGCGGTTCCATCCCTGGTGTGAATACACGATCGAGACAGCGCTGCCATTCAAGCTCCGACAATTCAGGACCGGCAAGCACAAAGCGGAATTGCTGTCCGGTCGATGTTTCACGCACTGAAAAGCTCTCGCGTGTTTCACCGGCAATTTCCACTGGCAGGCAAATGACACCTTCCTCATCGAGCAGACGGCACAGCAACTCGCCGGTGAAGCCGCCGGACGGAAAGATGGCAGCGCAATCGCCGCCGAGTCGGTGCACAACACGAGCCACGTTGACACCGCCACCGCCCGGATGTTCCTGCTCGTCACCGCAACGCTGCTTGTGCGTGGGCTGGACGCGCTCGGTCGAGCTTGCGATGTCGAGCGCCGGATTCATGGTGAGGGTAAGGATATCGGTCATCGCGAGAGAATATCATCACGGCCTGCACAAAGGACATTCCATGATCGATCTCTACTACTGGCCTACGCCCAACGGCTGGAAAATCTCCATCATGCTGGAGGAATGCGCCCTGCCCTACCGAACGCTGCCCGTCAACATCGGCAAAGGAGAGCAATTTGCCCCGGCCTTTCTTGCCATCAGCCCGAACAACCGGATGCCGGCCATCGTCGATCACCAACCGCTTGATGGTGGTGCAGCGATTCCGGTCTTTGAGAGTGGCGCCATTCTGGTCTACCTGGCGGAAAAAGCCGGGCGCTTCATGCCGCGCGACGTCCGGGGCCGCTACCAGGTCATGCAGTGGCTGATGTGGCAGATGGGAGGGTTGGGGCCGATGGCTGGACAGAACGGCCACTTCCTGCTCTACGCTCCGGAAAAAGTTCCTTACGCGATTGAACGATATGGCAAGGAGGTGAATCGGCTGTACGGCGTACTCAACACCCAGCTTGGCAAAACCAGTGCTTTCGTTGCGGGCGACGAATATTCGATTGCCGACATGGCGATCTTTCCGTGGATACGCACACACACGGCACAGCAGGTAACACTGGCCGATTTCCCTCACGTGGAGCGCTGGTACAACCTGCTTATGGAACGCCCGGCGGTGCGGCGCGGGATCGAATTACTGAAGGAACTGCGTGCGGCCAGCCTGAGCGAGGACGCACGCAAGGCTCTGTTTGGCCAGACCGCGAAAAGCGTGCGCTCGGGCGATCACAAGCTCGTTTGAGAACACCCAGCCATGATTGAATTCTTCTTTGACTGCTCCAGCCCCTGGACCTTCCTGGCGTTTCACAACATCCAGCCATTGGCTGCCGAATTGAATGAACCGATTCAATGGCGACCCGTTCTGGTGGGCGGCATCTTCAATGCGGTGAACCCCAGCGTGTATGCGCAACGAGAGAAGCCGGTGCCGGCGAAAGCGGCCTATATGCAAAAGGATTTGCAGGACTGGGCCCGTGAGGCAGGCTTGAAAATCATCATGCCGCCCAGGGTGTTCCCGGTCAACAGCGTCAAAGCGATGCGGGGTTGCCTCTGGCTGGAGCCGCAGGGCAAGTTACTGACCTTTGCCAGCGCCGTCTTTGAAGCTTACTGGTCGCGCGAGGAAGATATTTCGCAGGATGCAGTTCTGCTCAAGGTCTGCCAGAACATTGGCGTTGACGGCACGAAATTTCTGGCAGGCATTGCGCAGCCTGCCATCAAAGAGCAGCTCAAGTCCAACACCGAAGAAGTAATACGGCGCGGTGGCTTTGGCTCGCCGACGATGTTTCTGGGTGACGACATGTACTTCGGCAACGACAGGCTCGCTCAGCTCAAGGCGGCGGTTTTGCGCCAGCGCACCACGGGAAAACCAGCATGAAATACCCATTGCGTTAGAAGGGCTTGCCTCTATACTTTGTACGAAGATAAGAGGTGACAAGGATGCAGGAGACGCAGGAGCGTGGCCCCTATGGCCGAATACTGTTCGCGATGGCAACATGGTTCGCCTACGCCGGCGGCGCCGTGTTCATCGGTCTGGTGGTCATGTCCGTTGTCTCCATCGTCGGACGCAAATTGTTCAACGCGCCGGTGCCGGGTGATGTAGAAGTGCTGCAAATGTCAGCCGCCTTTGCTTCGGCCACCTTCTTCGCTTATTGTCATTTGATGCATGGCGACGTCAAGGTTGATTTTTTTACGGCCAATATGAGCAGCAAGCGGCGCGTACTGCTAGACAGTGCCGGTTCCCTGCTGATCGCCCTGCTGGGCGCACTGCTGGCCTGGCGCACAGGGATTGGCGCACTGAGCCTGAAAGAGGCTGGCGAGTCATCGGCCATTCTGGAAGTTCCGGTCTGGATCGCCCAGGCGATGATGGTGCCGAGCTTTGTTTTGATGGCGCTTGCCGGCTTCTACATGGGCCTGCAACCCTGGCTGGGAGCCACGTCAAAATCATGAGCGGCACCCAGGTTGGCTTCATCATTTTTGGCGTACTGCTGACGCTGCTGGTACTGCGTGTGCCGATCGGCGTCGCGATGTTCATGTCGGGTGGCGGTGGTTATGTGTACCTCACTGGCGGCGACACCAGCACCTTGCTGAACTCGCTGAAAAATCTGGCTTATGCGCGCCTGTCGAACTACGACCTGGTCGTCATTCCGTTGTTTCTGCTGATGGGGCAATTCGCGACGCACGGTGGCCTCAGCAAATCTCTCTTCAGGTTTGTCAGCGCCTTCATCGGGCACCGCAAGGGCGGCATCGCGATGGCGGCCATTGGCGCCTGCGCCGGCTTTGGCGCGATCTGCGGCTCATCCCTGGCAACGGCCGCCACCATGGGACAGGTGGCTTTGCCCGAGCTGCGTCGCTATGGTTATTCGGGCTCGCTGGCCACCGGTGCACTGGCTGCCGGCGGCACGCTGGGCATCATGATTCCGCCCTCGGTGCCGCTGGTGATCTACGCCATCCTGACGCAGGAGTCGATAGGCAAACTGTTCATGGCGGCCGTGCTGCCAGGCATCATCGCCATGCTTGGCTACATGACCGTCGTGCAGATCGTGGTCACGCTCAATCCGGCCGCCGGACCAGCTGGACCGCGTGTGCCGTGGGCGCAGCGTCTGCGCTGCCTGTTTGAAGTACTGCCAGTGCTGCTGGTGTTTGTGGTGGTGATTGTCGGCATCTACG
>CAIYGK010000331.1 GCA_903925725.1 uncultured beta proteobacterium
CGCAGCTACAACTTCGACAATGTATTCGTCCACTGTGGCAACGAAGATCACGTCATCAAACTCGATGGTGACCGTACGCGTTTCGCCACCAGTAACGGCGGCTCGCCAGAACTCATTGAGGAGGTGCACCGGCTACGTGCTGGCCTAACTTGGTAATGGCACGGTGCCTGTGCCTGCAAAGGCAATATCGCCGAGGGCAGGCAACGAAGAATCCAAGCTACCCAATGGGAACTGAACCTCCAGAGACTTGCCGTTCGTGGCGGTCGGCTTGCGCCGCGCAGGAGCGGACTACCGACACAGTCTGCTGGCCGCCAGGTCAATTTTGGATTGCCAGGCTGGAGCAGGTAGATCAAAGGGTTGATGGCAGCCCTGCCTCAAGCCCGCCGCGTAATGCGCGCTCCCAGGCCGAGCAGCTTTTCCTCAACACGCTCGTAGCCGCGCTCTATCATGTTGGCGTTTTGCACTGTGGACTTGCCGCTGGCGCAAAGTGCTGCGCCCAGCAAGGCCATGCCGGCACGGATGTCGGGTGAACTCAAGGTAGTGGCGCGAAGCTTGGCGCGGCCACTGATCACAACCCGGTGCGGGTCGCAGACCACAGCGCGCGCGCCCATGGCGATCAGCCGGTCCACGAAATACAGGCGTGACTCGAACATCTTCTCGAAAAACAGCACGTTGCCTTCAACCTGGGTTGCCAGCGTGATCATGCAACTCATCTGGTCGGTGGCGAATTGCGGCCAGGGGCCATCGTCAATCACAGGCATCGAACCGTCGTAATCGGGCGTGATGCGCATCTCCTGCTGGCCCGGCAGAAAGATGTGATCCTTGTAGAGCTCGATTCTGACGCCCAGCGTGGCAAAGACACGGCGGCACATCCAGTAGGAGTGCAGGTCGGTTCCTTCGACCCTGATCTCGCCGCCGGTGGCAGCCGCCAGCGCCAGGTAGGAGGCGGCCTCGATGTGATCGTGGCAAACCTGGTGCGTGGCGCCGCTGAGCGACGAGACACCTTCAATGCTGAGCTGATTCGTGCCGATGCCGCTGATTCTGGCGCCCATGGCGTTGAGCATGTGCGCCAGGTCCTGCACATGCGGTTCGCTGGCCGCGTTGCGGATCAGCGTATGGCCGGCACTCACCACGGCGGCCATCAGGATATGTTCGGTGCCGGTCACCGACGGTTCGTCGAAGAACATCTCGGCGCCCGCCAGCGGGTGGGGCAACCAGAAGTCATAAGCGTCGTCCAGTGTCATGCTGGCGCCGAGCTTTTGCAGACCATAGAAATGGGTGTCGAGTCGGCGTCGGCCGATCACATCACCACCCGGTGGGAATAGTCTGGCTTTGCCACAGCGATGCAGCAAGGGCGCAACGCAGAGAATGGAAGTGCGCACCTTGTTGCAAAGCTCGCGCCCGATCTCGCTGGTTTTGAGTTGTGCCACATGGATGCTGACGCGCTCGCCGCTGCGCTCGACCTTGCCCCCGAGTTCGGTGATGACTTCGAGCATGTGGCGCACGTCGACGATGTCGGGCACATTGTCCAGAATCATCTCCTGATCGGTCAGGATGCAGGCTGCGATCATGGGCAGGATGGCGTTCTTGTTGCCCGACGCGCGAACGGTGCCGCGCAGAGGCACACCGCCTTCGATTTCAAATATGGACATGGTGCGGCAATTTTGCCATGGCTGGTCTTCGATTCATGTTACAAAGCCTCAACCCGCGAAACTCTGAGCTCAATGATTGGCTATGGTACTCAACTACATCTGGACTGGTTTCTTCCTGATTGGCTTTGTTGCGGCCCTGGGGCAATGGCTCTTTCTGGGCGATGTAGAAGTCTTCAAACGTATTGTGGACGGCACCTTCGAGTCGGCCAAGGTGGCGGTGATGGATATTGCGCTGCCGCTGGCCGGCGTCATGACGCTCTGGCTGGGCATCATGAAGATCGGCGAGAAGGCCGGCGCGATCGACTTTATTGCCAAGATTATTGCGCCCTTTTTTGAGCGCATCTTTCCCGGTGTTCCGAAGAACCATCCGGCCAACGGGCACATGGTGATGAATTTCTCGGCCAATCTGCTGGGGCTGGATAACGCC
>CAIYGK010000332.1 GCA_903925725.1 uncultured beta proteobacterium
GGGCAACGCTGGTAACATTTTTTCTGGCCGAGATGGGAGACAAGACCCAGATTGCAACCGTTGCCCTGGCGGCCCACTATGGAGCGCCCTGGCTGGTGGTTGCGGGGACAACTCTGGGGATGCTGGTAGCGGACGTACCAGCGGTCTTTGTTGGCAACAAGTTCGCGGCAAAAATACCGATGCGGCTGGTGCACAGCGTGGCGGCCGGTATCTTTGCCTTGATGGGCGTGCTAACCCTGCTGAAAGCTGAAAGACTGTTTCAGTAGTCTTAAACCTTCTTCACCCAGCTGCTGCACCACGCCTTCGCCGGCACCAGTTTGCCGCCAAAGACAGCGCAGGGGCCGCTGGCATCGGCTGGCTTACCGGTGTAGAGCTGACAGTTGCCGCATTTCTGATCTGCTGCGTACTTCGTGTACTTCTTCTTGTCGGCCTTGGTTGCGTCGGGCACATACCCAAGCGCAAGCGCCGTGGCGTCCTTTTCGCTGAGCGGCGCGGCTTGCGCAAAAGCGCGGCCACTGGCCAGCACGCCGCTGCCCAGGCTGAATTGAACGATAAATTCGCGACGGTTGCTCATGATTTTCTCCGGGTTTTGTTGAAAAAGCTGAATCGATGATTCGAAATTCAATCGCAAAGTGTAATGCCTTTTGGCGATCAGGCTAGTCACCCGCCAGCAATCGATGTACCAGGTCGCCGGTGTTGGATGCCTTGTATTTGCGCATCAGGCGGGCCCGGTAAATTTCAACGGTGCGGTGGCTGATCGTCAAGGCCTTGCCAATTTCCTTGGAGGTCAGGCCGTCCATCAGGTGGGCCGCGACCTCGCGCTCTCGGGCCGTCAATTCCGCCTTTACCGGGCGGCGCGAACTCAGGTCCTCAAAACTCCAGATGCCGGCCTCATGTGGAGTGCTCTGGTTCAGCGTCCGGCCGGTTACGTGACACCAGAAAGTCTCACCGTTGGCGCGTTTCATGATGCGGTCATCGGCGTAAGTGCCGCTCCGGTTAAGGATGGGAGCAATGCGCGAACCGGTCCGTTCGAACTCGATGGCGCTGGGGTACAGCACCTGAAACGACGCGGCAATCAGCAATTCACGCGAGGCACCAAACATCTCGCACACGTGCCGGTTGCAGTCCACGATGACACGGTTGCGGGAGAGTATGAGTCCGACGGGAGCCAGATCGAAGGCGACGCGGTAATCGATGTCCATGATGCCGTGAGCTCTGATCCTAGGGTTTGTACTTTACGAAGAACTACGTATCTAAATAAGTAGTATCCTACGCCAATGGTTGTTTCAAAGGAGATCATCAAGTGAACAAGATTTACCCCAGTGCGGCCGCAGCGCTGCAAGGCATCGTCAAGAACGGCCAGTTGATGGCGGTGGGCGGCTTTGGCCTGTGCGGCATACCCGAGGCCCTGATCGATGCGCTGTGTGCGTCGGGCGTGAAAGACCTCACGGTCATTTCTAACAACGCCGGTGTTGACGGCTTCGGTCTGGGCAAATTGCTTGAGACGCGCCAGATCACGAAGATGATTTCGAGCTACGTTGGCGAGAACAAGGAATTCGAGCGCCAGTTCCTGTCAGGCGAACTGAAACTGGAATTCACACCGCAGGGCACTCTGGCCGAGAAACTGCGTGCAGGCGGCGCTGGCATCCCGGCTTTTTACGTGCGTACTGGTGTCGGCACGCTGATTGCCGAAGGCAAGGAAACACGCGAGTTCGACGGCCATCAGTACATCATGGAAAGAGCCCTGGTGCCCGAAGTGTCACTGGTCAAGGCCTGGAAGGCCGACAAGAGTGGCAATCTGATTTTCCGCCGCACTGCGCGCAATTTCAACCCGGCTGTTGCCATGGCAGGCAAGATCACGGTGGTGGAAGTCGAGGAAATCGTCGAGACCGGCACTTTTGATCCGGATGCCGTGCATCTGCCCGGCATCTACGTGCATCGCATTGTGCTCAATGCGCATCCCGAGAAGCGCATAGAGCAGCGCACCGTTACCTCTACAGGAGTTTGATCATGGCTTGGACACGCGACCAAATGGCGGCCAAAGCGGCTGAAGAATTGCAGGACGGTTTTTACGTCAATCTGGGTATCGGCCTGCCGACCCTGGTGGCCAACTTCGTGGCACCGGACAAGGAAGTCTGGCTGCAGAGCGAAAACGGCATGCTCGGCATCGGCCCGTTTCCAACCGAGGATGAGGTTGACGCCGACCTGATCAACGCCGGCAAACAGACCGTCACGACGATTCCCGGCTCCAGTATTTTTGGCAGCCATGAGAGCTTTGCCATGATCCGTGGCGGCAAGGTGAATCTAAGCATCCTGGGCGCCATGCAGGTGAGCGAAAAGGGCGACCTGGCCAACTGGATGATTCCGGGAAAGATGGTCAAGGGCATGGGCGGCGCGATGGACCTGGTAGGCGGCGTCAAGCGCGTGCTGGTCCTGATGGAGCATGTGGCCAAAAAGAAGGACGGCAGCATCGACCTGAAGATCCTGCCCGCCTGTAATTTGCCGCTGACTGGCGTGGGCGTGGTGAACCGCATCATCACCGATCTCGCTGTGATGGATGTGACGCCACAAGGCCTCAAAGTGGTCGAGATGGCGCCGGGCGTGACGCGCGAAGAGCTTCAATCCAAGACCGGCGCAACCCTGCATTGATAGCCGTCCGGGCGGTGAGCGAGACGCGTTGTCACGCTCACTGTCATTCATCATATTGCATACTGTGGTGAGTTGAAAAAGTTCTCGCGCGTCTTGTTGCGTGTTGCATTGCTGCTCGCGGGAGTGGTTTTTGCGGCCAGTTTGCTGGTCGCCGCGCTGCTTATGCTGTCACTGTGGCTGCTGCGCTCAGCCTGGGCGCGCTTGAATGGCCGACCCGTGGGGCGCTGGACCTTTAAAGTCGATCGACAAGCGGTCTGGGACCGCTTCCATCGCTCACCCGGCCCGCACCCGACAGGGCAGCGCAATGATGCTGACGTGATCGATGTGCAAGCCAAGGAAAAGTTGCATTAACGCTTGCCACCTATGAGTCTTGCGCGCTTCCCAGCCGCCATGGCGCGTGTGAGGCGATCCATCAGCAGGCGTCGGTTGGGCAGGTCTGCATCCGGGCGCTTGCGCATCCGATGTGCCATCATTGACCCATGAGCAGCACTTTCGATAAGCCACGCGCCCAATACACACATCCCCTGGTGTTCCTGCTGCTCATCATTCCTTTTGGAGCAGCCAGTGGGTTCCTGGGGGTCACCATCGTCTATCTGCTGGGTAAAGCGGGGGTTAATCCAGTGACCATCGCGGTACTCACGGGCTTGAGTTTCCTGCCGCACACTTTCAAATTTCTCTATGCGCCGCTGGTTGACCTGACTCTGACCCGCAAAAGGTGGTTTGTCATCGCAAGCATCTCAAGTGCCTTGGGTATTGCATTTCTTGGCGTGATCCCTGCCACGGAAAGTGGGCTGCCCTGGCTCAGAGTACTGGTGGTGGCGGGCAATCTTGCCACCGCCTTGCTGAGCATGTCGGTTGAAAGCCTGATGGCATACAACACGGAGCCACGCGAGATGGGACGCAC
>CAIYGK010000333.1 GCA_903925725.1 uncultured beta proteobacterium
GCGAGCGCATCATCAACTGCGATCCGACGCTCAAATTGCAGGCTGCCAAACAGGCCCTGCGTGTGCCCAAGACCCTCACCGAAGCGCAGGTGGAGGCATTGCTGTTGGCTCCAGACACGCAACATGCGCTCGGCGTGCGCGACCGGACCATGCTGGAGTTGCTGTATGCCAGCGGCTTGCGCGTCAGCGAGTTGGTGACGCTCAAGGTGTTCAACCTGAGCTTGTCAGAAAATGTGCTGCGCGTCATTGGCAAAGGCAACAAGGAGCGACTGGTTCCCTTTGGTGAGGTGGCCAGTGTCTGGATCAAGCAGTATCTGGCAGGCTTTCGCGCCGAACTGCTGGGTGCCAAGCAGACCGAAGATCTGTTTGTCACGCATCGCGGCGTTAAAGCGGGCAGCGCCATGAGTCGTGTCATGTTCTGGATGATTGTGAAGAAATACGCCCGCACTGCAGGTATCACGGCGCCCCTTTCACCGCACACCTTGCGCCATGCTTTTGCAACCCATTTACTCAATCACGGCGCTGATCTGCGCGCGGTTCAAATGTTGCTCGGGCACGCGGATATTTCAACCACTACCATCTACACCCATGTGGCGCTGGAGCGACTCAAGGTCTTGCATGCGCAGCATCATCCACGCGGCTGAACAGAGAATTGGAAGACAGAAGGAAGCAAGATGGCAATATATGAACTTGAGGGTGCGATACCCCGCATTTCGGGCTCGGCCTGGGTTGCCGACAGTGCCCAGGTGATGGGTAATGTGGAACTCGCTGCCGATGCCAGCGTCTGGTTTGGCGTGGTGATCCGCGGCGACACCGAGACTATCCGCATCGGGCGCGGCAGCAATATTCAGGATATGAGCATGTTGCATGCGGATGTCGGCAAGCCGCTCACGGTGGGCGAAGATGTGACGGTCGGCCATTGCGCTGTCCTGCATGGTTGCACGATTGGTGACGGTTGCCTGATCGGCATCGGGGCGGTGGTGCTCAACGGGGCAAAGATCGGTGAAGGTTGCCTGGTGGGAGCGGGCGCGCTGGTCACAGAGGGCAAGGAGTTTCCCCCTGGCTCGATGATTCTGGGCAGTCCTGCCAAAGTCGTGAGCCAACTCACGCCCGAGCGGATTGCGGGCCTGCGCCGCGGAGCGCTGGGTTATGTCAACAATGCCAAGCGTTTTCGCGATGGGTTGAAAAGTGTCTGAAGTTCACAAGTTTCTGTTCGACGGTGTGCCGGTGCGTGGTGTGCTGGTACGACTGACAGACGCCTGGACCGAAATCCTGCGCCGTCGCGCCAGTGTCTCGGGCGCTTATGCAGCGCCGGTGCAGAATTTACTCGGCGAGATGGCAGCTGCGGTCACCTTGATGCAGTCGAACATCAAGTTCAATGGTGCACTCGTGTTTCAGGTGTTCGGCGATGGTCCGGTCAAGCTGGCGGTGGCCGAGGTGCAGTCTGATTTTGGTTTGCGTGCTACGGCAACTGTCATCGGTGAGGTTGCGCCAGATGCCCGTTTGAGCGCATTGGTGAATTTGAATCACGAGGGCAGGTGCGCCATCACACTCGACCCGAAAGGCCGCTTGCCGGGACAGCAGGCTTATCAGGGCGTCGTTCCCTTGTCGCTGGACGCCGATACAAAGATCGAGAGCCTGAGTCAGGTGCTGGAGCACTACATGCGGCAAAGTGAGCAGTTGGAGACTACTATCGTACTGGCTGCAGACGACAAGGTTGCGGCGGGTCTGCTGATCCAGCGGCTGCCACTGGCAGGTTCCGGTAATCTGGCCGGCACTTCGTCCGGTCACGACGATGAAATCGATAGCCATGAAGACTACAGGCGCATCTCCATACTGGCTTCAAGTTTGCAGCGCGATGAACTCCTGACGCTTGACAGTGACACCATCTTGCGACGTCTGTTCTGGCAGGAGAAACTCAGACGTTTGCGCAGTGCGGCGGGCGATGCCTCGCCGCATTTTTTCTGCACTTGCAGTCGCGAGCGGGTTGAGAAAATGATTGTTGGACTGGGTCAGGAAGAGGCGCAAAGCATTTTGACCGAGCGCGGCGAGGTCGAGGTGGGATGCGAATTCTGTGGTGCCCAGCAGCGCTTCGACGCAGTCGATGTAGGTCAGATATTCGCTGCTGGTCTCAAAGTACCAGCAGGTGGTCCATCTCTGCACTGACGCCTCTCAGTGACTTGCTGGCACCTTGGGTGGGCTGGCGATCTGCACAAAGATTTCGTTAGGTTTGACCATTCCGAGTTCCATCCTGGCCTTTTCCTCCACCATCTCAAGCCCCTCCTTGAGATCCCGGACCTCAGCCGCCAGTCGATCGTTGGCAAGCTGCGCCTGCTGATTTTGCTGGTTCTGCAATCTGAGTTGTTCGGTCAGTCGTGCCACTGCAGGAATGCTGCCGCGACCAAACCACAACTGTGCCTGCAGGATGACGAGCAGCGCGATCAGGAAAGCCGGGACGAGGTGCTTGCGCATGCTCAGGCTTCAGGCACAGCCGCCAGGGTATCAGCGCAGGTTGTAGAAGGCAGCGCGACCCGGGTAGCTCGCAATGTCGCCCATGTCTTCTTCAATTCGCAACAGCTGGTTGTAC
>CAIYGK010000334.1 GCA_903925725.1 uncultured beta proteobacterium
AGGCAACGCTCTATGTACCCGTCAGTCAGTTGCAACTGATCAGTCGCTACACCGGGGTCAGTGCCGACGAGGCCCCGCTGCATAAGCTGGGCTCCGGTCAGTGGGAGAAAGCCAAACGCAAGGCTGCCGAACAGGTACGTGACAGCGCCGCCGAACTTCTTAACATCTACGCCCGCCGTGCCACCAGGCAGGGCCATGCCTTTCGGTATTCTCCAGCCGACTACGAAGCCTTTGCCAATGACTTTGGCTTTGAAGAAACGCCCGACCAGAGCGCCGCCATCCACGCCGTAATTCAGGACATGATCAGTCCACGACCGATGGATCGCCTGATCTGCGGTGATGTTGGCTTTGGCAAGACAGAAGTCGCCTTGCGTGCTGCCTTTATCGGCATCACAGGTGGCAAACAAGTGGCACTGCTGGCACCCACGACGCTATTGGCTGAGCAACATTACCAGACACTGGTGGACCGTTTTGCCAAGTGGCCGGTCAAGGTGGTTGAAATGAGCCGTTTTCGCTCAGCCAGGGAAATCTCTGCTGCCTTGAAGGGCTTGGCCGACGGAACTGTCGACATCGTTGTAGGCACCCACAAGTTGCTCAGTCAGAGCACGCAGTTTCACAATTTGGGATTGCTCATCATCGACGAGGAACACCGCTTCGGCGTGCGCCACAAGGAGGCCATGAAGGCATTACGGGCCGAGGTCGATGTTTTGACGCTGACCGCAACTCCCATCCCGCGCACGCTGGGCATGGCGCTGGAAGGTCTGCGCGACTTGAGCGTGATTGCGACAGCACCACAACGTCGCTTGGCGATCAAGACTTTTGTCCGCACCGAGGGCCATGGCGTGATCCGCGAAGCAGTGCTGCGCGAGCTCAAACGGGGTGGGCAGGTCTACTTTCTGCACAATGAAGTGGAGACCATTGAAAACCGCCGTGCCAAACTGGAAGAACTGCTGCCGGAGGCACGCATTGCCGTAGCGCACGGACAAATGCCGGAGCGTCAGCTCGAATCGGTGATGCGGGACTTTGTCGCGCAGCGCTTCAATCTGCTGTTGTGCTCTACGATCATTGAGACCGGCATTGACGTGCCCACCGCCAATACCATCGTCATCAGTCGCGCCGACAAATTTGGCCTGGCCCAGTTGCACCAGCTGCGCGGACGCGTTGGCCGCAGCCACCATCAAGCCTACGCTTACCTGATGGTGCCTGACCTCGAAGGGCTGACGAAGCAAGCCAGTCAGCGCCTCGACGCCATTCAGCAGATGGAAGAATTGGGCAGCGGTTTTTACCTGGCGATGCACGATCTGGAAATTCGCGGTGCGGGCGAGGTTCTGGGTGAAAACCAGAGCGGCAATATGCTCGAAGTCGGTTTTCAGCTATACAACGAGATGCTCTCCGAGGCAGTCCGCTGTCTTAAAGCCGGTATCGAACCCGATCTGCTTGGCCCCTTGAGCGTGACCACCGATATCAATCTGCATTCGCCGGCATTGCTCCCGAACGACTACTGCGGCGACGTTCATTTACGGCTGTCCTTCTACAAGAAGCTGGCCACCGCAAAGAACACCGATCAGGTAGATGCGCTGCTTGAGGAGATCGTGGACCGTTTCGGGAAACTGCCAGCTCAGGCGCAAACACTGATTGAGGTTCATCGACTGCGCGTGACCAGTCAACCCTTTGGTGTCATCAAAGTGGACGCCTCACCCACGGTCACGACGATTACCTTCAAGAAGGATGCGTCCATTGATCCGCTGCGCATCATCGCGCTGATTCAAAAGAACAGAAACATCAAACTGGCAGGCAACGAAAAGCTTCGCATTGAGCGGGCCATCCCCGAGATGCGGGACCGTGCAAAAATGGTGCGGGATCTACTGCGTAATCTGGGGCAACCGACCAAGTGAAAAGCAGCCCGTGCC
>CAIYGK010000335.1 GCA_903925725.1 uncultured beta proteobacterium
ATCCGCCTTTGCGCGGCCAGAAATATTGCTGCCTCGACGGATCCGCTCGGGCCCGGTTCGTCGCCTGCGCCAGGTGACGGATCGTGACCATGGGCAGCGTTCAGGTGGATGCAGACACGCAGGCGAACCTCGTCAAAATTGAACGGCTTGGTGATGTAGTCCACAGCGCCTTCGAGCAGGCCGCGCACTCGTTCCTCGGGCAGTGCCGCAGCGGTCAGAAAGATCAAGGGAATGGCCATCGTCCTCGGCTCTGCCTTGAGCAAGCGGCACGCGGAAATGCCATCGCAGACTGGCATGTGAATGTCCATCAGGATCAGATCAGGCTGAACGTAGAGGGCTTTCTCAACACCATCGCGGCCATCTTCTGCGACGTATAGCCGATAGCCTTCGCGGCGCAGGTAGTCGGCCAGCAGATGCCGATCTTCTTCGCGATCATCCACCACCAGAATTCGTGCGGATCGGGGGGGGCGACGGCGGAGGAACAATGTTCATGCCGCTATTGTTTCACCATCATTGGGGATTGACATCCCCGTGCCGGCTGTTCCAAAAAATATTTCCGTCCAGCAAAGGTATTGCGCAGTCCGGCAAAGGTTCACCGCACCCGGGCTCTTAGCATCGCTTCGGCGTGCTTCGCAACTGATTGGGAACACTTATGAAGAACATGTTTCGTTGGCTCATCGCGCTGTTGTTTGCAACAGCACTTCTTGTAGGTTGCGGTGGCGGCTCGCTCTTCGAATCCTCCTCCGGAGCAATCAACATCAACCCATGGAGCATTGAATGACTTCAAGAACGCTTACTTCGCAGAGGCTTTGTCGGTGCACTGCCCTTGCGGTCATGAGCACCGCATGTATCGCTGTCTGTGCACAGAACGACAGTGTTACGGTGCCTGCGGGATTCACTGGAATGCTGCCGGGCTACCTGGCACCCAGTGCATTACCGAACAGTCTTGCCATGGTGCCACCGGTTCCGGCTGCCGATTCTTCTGCCCTGATGCTGGACAAGGAGATCAGCCGCAGGAGTTTCCTTTTGCGCGACACAGCGCGCTGGGCGCTGGCCAAGTCGGATGCCAACCTGAGTTTCCCGCACGCAGCTGGAACTTTTTCCTGCGCCTTGAACGCACCTGTCAGCGAGGCCGCTACGCCCCGTCTCTACAAGATGCTGCGCCGAACCCTGGCCGATCTTGGGGGTTCCACCTATGCGGCGAAGATTCATTACAACCGGGCTCGCCCGTTCATCTGGAACCAGGAACCCATCTGCACGCCTGACGACCAGGCCATGCTGGCAAAAGACGGTTCCTATCCGTCCGGGCATACCGCTGCCGGCTGGGGCTGGGCGCTGATTCTGGCCGAGCTTTCGCCCTCCCAGAGCGACGCCATTTTGCAGCGTGGTTTGGGTTTTGGTGAGAGCCGTAATGTCTGTAACGCCCATTGGCACAGCGATGTGGTTCAGGCGCGCAGCGTCGCAGCCGGAACAGTTGCACGGTTGCATGCCGATGAGGAGTTTCGAGCTGATCTCGGTGCGGCCAAAGCCGAGCTTGCAGCAACGCGCAGCAAGGGCATGAAGCCTGATCGCGATTGCGCCGCTGAAGCGGCCGCGCTGGCCATCAAGCCATCACTCGCACAGTAAGTTCGGGGCAACAGGACTCGGGTTGATTGTGGATCTTTCTAGCCAAATACTGACGCATATCACTTCGCGCTCGGATGTCA
>CAIYGK010000336.1 GCA_903925725.1 uncultured beta proteobacterium
CACAAAGGATGAGCCCTCGGGTGGCTTCGCGGGATATAGCTGTCCTAACGCTGGCGTTTGAGCAGCAGATGACTGGGCAAAGTTGGCGATTACTGCAAGAGAAAGAATGAAATAGTTCAATTGAGTTTCTCAATATGATGTTAGAACTGTAAAAAACGTCCCCTTCGCTCGCTGCTCATCGCCACTGACTGTGGTCCGATACTGCAGGGAGAAGTCGACATAGGAACGATGTGCGTTGTGCGTGTCCTGGCGGTACCAGTAGCGCAATTGAAGGCCTACGCCAAAGCCGATGGCGCTACGTTGGGCGTAATCAGTGTTGTAGTCAGCGGCCAGCACCGCATGTGGAAATGCAACCAGGTCTGAACTGATGTCGTCAAGCCTGTAACTGCGGCCCCAACGCGCGTTGCCGGTACCGTAGGTCTGTTGCTGCTGAAGGTAGTGGCCCGCCTCAACGTAAACCTGTTGTGTCCACCAGTCCGAAGTGTCAACCCGCAACTCGCCACCTTCACCATTGGAGTACGCGACCTGAGCCAACCAATCCCGACTTGCCTGGGAATTGACTGGGAAGAGGTTGCCGATAGCAACAATCATGTTGCTATCGGTAAAGGGTTTCAGACGCATGCCGACCGAGCCTTGCAAACTGCTTGACCCAGTAAGGCCACCACCGCTGCTGTAGGGAGTCTCGAAAGCTCGTGCGTAGATTTCAAATAGCTTGCCATTGTGGTACCCGTAGGGGCGCCAATAAAGCTCCGTGCCGATTTGCACACTGTCATTGCTTGCAGCATCAGAGTTCAGACCGGCCCCTGTTGCCAAGGTTGCGCCCCGAAAACTGACGGACGCAATAGCGCCCCAACTACGCGAAACCTCAGCGATCGTTCGGCGAATGTTCAATAAAGACTGTATCTCTGTGCTGTCTCGAAGCTCCAGAGGCGTATCTCTTTCCTTGGCGTCTATTGCCCGGATCAAGTATGAAATTGCCTGCTGATCATGCCCGGTCCGTACCGAAGCGTAAGCAGCATCCTGCAGCGCAAGAATGCCCAAGCCATCAGTCTTGTCACTGCGCTGAAAAGCGTTTGTTGCCACATCATCGTCGCCGATGTTGCTTGCCAGGTACGCCAGATCCAAATCAGAATTTGCCGGCTTCTCGCCAGCTTTGAGTGCCTTGGCCAGACGGTCGCGGGCTTCTGACTTGCGATTCAATCTTGTAAGCAATGTCAAAGTCTGGTTCAGCGGCAATGTATCAAGTCTCACGGCCTCTGCAAAATCTTTGTTCGCAAGCTCTGGCCTTCCCACTTTGAGTCGAATGTCCCCGCGCTGTACGAGAAGTTGTGCCGATGGTTTGCCCACGTTTTCCGCATCCGTAGCCAGGCGTTCAGCTTCAATCCACTGGCCGTTCAACGCGAGAGTGTTCAGCAGGAGAACTTGATAATCCGCGTTCTGCGGATCCAGGGCGACTGCCAGACGGGCCATGCGCAGCGCCAAGGCGAGGTCTTTATCATTCAAGGCAGTGAACGCTTTGGCCGCAAACCCATATGCGGGATCGCCGCTGGACATCGCGGGCAATAAATCGCACTCACGCCCGTAGGGACTGGTGCGACAGTCCAGGATTAAAGATCGTAGCGGTTCGGCCGTCGCTGACTCCCCGCCAGGGTGCATGGACAACTGCGCCAACGCCGCACGCCGTCGCCAGGTGATCATTGTTTCTGATGGATCGAGTTGATTTGTGCTCAGCGGTTCCAGCAATTCCAGCGCCGCATACGGTTTCGCTGCGGCCAAGGCAGCGTCTGCCATGATGGCGCGGTAATGCTTTTGCTCGACAGGCGTCAAATCAGGACGCCGCAGCACTTCGTCAAAATCGGCTACAGCAGAAGCTCTTTGCCCCAGGTATTGGCGTGTATAGGCACGCAACATCCAAGGCACGACATCGTCAGGGTCAATGGTGATCGCCTCGCTTGCCGATTGTTCTGC
>CAIYGK010000337.1 GCA_903925725.1 uncultured beta proteobacterium
ATCCGCTACTACCTCGAAGGTGAGGACAAAGGTCTCAAGCCAGCCAAGCGTCTGGCCTATGGTGCACGAGCCATCACCGCCGGCGGCATCATGTCCTTGCCTAAAACCGTCTTTGCAGGAGGTGCCCTGGTAGGCTGCGACGCGGGCTTCCTGAATGTAAGCCGCATCAAGGGCAGCCACACCGCGATGAAATCCGGCATGCTGGCCGCAGAAGCGGCCTATGAAGCCGCCACCAGCGGGCGCCAGCACGACGAACTGAGCGCCTACCCACAAGCGTTTCACGACAGCTGGCTCTACACGGAGCTGAACAAGTCCCGCAACTTCAAGGCCTGGTTCAAGTATGGCCTGACAGTGGGATCCCTGATGAATGGATTCGAGCAGTTTGGCCTGAAGGGCAATATGCCGTGGACGATCCATCGCGATAAGCCCGACCATGCTTATCTTAAGCCGGCAGCGGAGTGCACACCCATCAATTACCCCAAGCCGGATGGCAAGCTGACCTTTGACCGCCTCTCAAGCGTTTACATCAGCAACGTCAATCATGAAGAGAACCAGCCAGCACATCTGACGCTCAAGGACGACTCGGTGCCGGTTGCCGTTAACCTGGGAAAATTTGCCGGACCCGAGCAGCGCTATTGCCCGGCTGGCGTTTACGAGTTCATGAAGAACGATGATGGCACGGACCGCCTGCAGATCAATGCCGCCAACTGCGTGCACTGCAAGACCTGCGACATCAAGGATCCGACCCAAAACATCGTCTGGGTCACACCCGAGGGTGGTGGCGGTCCCAATTACGCCGGCATGTAATTGATCAAAGCTGAGGTTAGAATCATCTTCGTCAGGAGAGAGCACTTGCCAGCAAGTGCCGCCGAAGGCGCAGGAGACCGCAATCGCGGACTGTGAACGCTCAGGCAAAAGGACTGACACACGTTTTGCAAAAAGCGTTTTCCCACTGGAGAGAGGCCGTGTTCAATGCGGTCCACCGAAGGAGCAAACCTGCATCGTCAGGCGAATCTCTCAGGTAAAGCGGACAGTGGGGGGTAGCCCATGACTTCGGTTATGGAATGAGATGACCCCCTTGCCAGTACTGGAGTCCGCCGATGACCGCCGCACCTGAGCTTCTTCTGAAAACACCACTGAACGAGCTGCATATCTCGCTCGGCGCCCGCATGGTGCCGTTTGCCGGCTACTCCATGCCAGTGCAATATCCCGCCGGTTTGATGGCCGAACACCATCACACGCGCAACGCGGCGGGTCTGTTTGATGTTTCGCACATGGGTCAGTTGCGCTTGGTCGGCTCCGATGCCGCAGCCGCTTTTGAGAGCCTGATTCCGGTGGACGTGATCGATCTGCCAGTAGGCAAGCAGCGTTACGGCCTGCTGCTCAATGATCAGGGCGGCATCATCGACGACCTGATGTTCTTCAAGCGCGAGGCTGACATCTTCGTCATCGTCAATGGCGCATGCAAGGTCGGCGACATTGCCCATATTCAGGCCAGGATAGGCACGCGCTGCCAGGTCATTCCCATGCCCGAACGCGCGCTGCTGGCGCTGCAGGGACCGCTGGCCGTTAGTGCCCTGTCGCGCCTGGCCCAAGGGGTGGAAAAACTCGTCTTCATGACGGGTGGCCATTTCACTGTGCAGACCGGGACGCAGAGCATCGACGTCTTTTTGACCCGCAGCGGCTACACCGGCGAAGATGGCTTCGAAATTTCGGTTCATGAATCTCAGGCCGAGGCACTGGCCAAAGCCCTGCTGGCGCAGCCCGAGGTCAAACCTATAGGCCTTGGCGCGCGCAATTCGCTGCGTCTGGAATCCGGCTTGCCACTCTACGGCAACGACATCGACAACAGCACAACGCCGGTCGAAGCCGGTCTGAATTGGGCCATGCAAAAAGTACGGCGCACGGGCGGCGCGCGCGCCGGTGGTTTCCCCGGAGCAGAAAAAATATTGGGCCAACTTGCCGCCGGAGCAACAGGGCTCGAACGCAAACGCGTTGGCCTGCTGGCACTGGAGCGCATTCCGGTACGCGAACACACCGAGTTGCAGGATCTGGCGGGGCAGCGCATAGGTGAAGTAACCAGTGGACTGCTCGGCCCCACCATCGACAAGCCGATCGGCATGGGCTACGTGCCGCCAGCCTTTGCCCCAGTGGGCAGCCGCATCAATGCCATCGTGCGCGGCAAACCGGTGCTCATGGAAGTGGTCCCGATGCCGTTTGTGCCAACGCGTTACTTCCGCGGTTGAACATTCCCAGTTTCATTTAATTAATCTTTGGAGAATCTCATGACTATCAAATACACACCGGATCACGAATGGCTCAAAGTCGAGGGCGGAACGGCCACCATTGGCATCACCCATCACGCACAGGATGCGCTGGGCGACGTAGTGTTTGTTGAACTGCCCGAAGTTGGCAAGACCTTCGCCGCCAAAGACATCGCTGGCGTGGTGGAGTCCGTCAAGGCTGCGGCCGACGTCTACATGCCTGCCAGCGGCGAAGTCGTCGAAGTCAACGAGGCATTGCGGGCTGATCCGTCTCTCGCGAACTCCGACCCGCTCGGTGGCGGTTGGTTCTTCAAAGTCAAACTGTCGAATCCGGGCGAGCTCGACGCGCTGATGGACGAGACCAGTTACAGCGCCTTTTCTGCCGCTTGATTCAGGACCCCGCCATGTTGATGAAATCTGCCAGATCCTTGAGCGACTTGGAAAACCCGTCCGAATTCATCGCACGCCATATTGGCGTCGACGACGCCGACGAAGCCTTGATGCTCAAAGCAGTTGGTGCCACATCGCGCCGTGAGTTGATTGACGACATCGTGCCACGCTCGATCGCACGCAGCCAGGCAATGGCCATTCCAGCCGCAGTAACCGAAGCCGCAGCGCTGGCAGAACTCAAGGCCATGGCGGCGAAGAACAAGATCTTCAGGAGCTATATCGGCCAGGGCTATTACGACACCCACACGCCCGGCGTGATCCTGCGCAACATTCTGGAAAACCCAGCCTGGTACACCGCCTACACACCCTATCAGGCCGAAATCAGCCAGGGCCGGATGGAAGCACTGGTGAACTTTCAGACCATGATTGCCGACCTGACGGCGCTGCCCATGGCCAATGCATCGATGCTGGATGAAGCCACCGCCGCTGCCGAAGCCATGACGCTGGCACGCCGCTCGGTGAAGGCACGCGGCCAGACCTTTGTTGTCTCGGGCGACTGCCACCCGCAAACCATTGAAGTCATCCAGACACGTGCCGCGCCTTTG
>CAIYGK010000338.1 GCA_903925725.1 uncultured beta proteobacterium
AGTGGGGCACCAGGTCTGCGCAGGATGACCCACCAAAGCAAAGCACCGTTGAGTGAACAAAGCGACACTACCAGCCACAGCAAAACGTCATTCAAAACAGCATCCTCCAGAACGCTATTGTTGTTCAAAAAAAAGGCCCCGCAAAGCGAGGCCTCTTTCGTGCTTATTAAAGTAAATCTGTTACAGCTTTTGCCTAGCCATGAACCTATCGAACTCACTTTCGGCAAACCTGAACCATGCCACCTGATCGCGCTGGAATGCTCGCAAATCAGCATAGATTTTCTTCCATTCCGGACTCTTGGCATCGTTCTCGGCGAACACTTCCATGGAGGCCTTGAACGAGGCGTCCATCACCGCCTGCGAGAACGGAAGCACCTTGGTCTTGGCTGCAACCAGTTGCTTCAAAGCGGTTGGGTTCAGAGCGTCGTACTTGGCCAGCATATCGATACTGGCCAACGCCGAGGCGGCATCAACAATCGCCTTGTACTCGGGCGACAGCGCATCAAACGCTTTCTGGTTTATAAAGAAATCAACTTCAGGCCCACCTTCCCACCATCCCGGATAGTAATAAAACGGTGCCACCTTGTTGAAGCCGAGCTTCTGGTCATCGTAGGGTCCGACCCATTCCGCAGCATCGATCGTTCCTTTTTCCAGAGCCTGGTAAATCTCGCCGCCAGGAATACTCTGCGGCACCGCACCCAGCTTCTGCATGACCTGGCCGACCAAGCCACCACCCAAGCGCATCTTCATGCCTTTGAAATCGGCGATCGACTTGATCTCCTTGCGGAACCAGCCACCCATCTGGGTACCGGTGTTGCCCCCCGCAAAACTTATCATGCTGTAAGTCGCATAAAACTCGTTCATCAACTTGCGCCCATTGCCATGCATCATCCAAGCGGTCATCTGCCGCGCGTTCAGACCAAATGGGATGGCCGAACCGATGGCAAAAGCAGGGTTCTTGCCATAGAAATAGTAGGGGACCGTGTGACACATTTCAACTGTTGCGTTCTGCACCCCGTCAACCACGCCAAATGGAGGCAATAGCTCGCCGCCCGCATGCACCGAAATTTCGAACTTGCCACCGGACATGGCTTTGACAGCCTTGGCGAACACCTCTGCCCCCCCGTAAATCGTGTCCAGAGCTTGCGGACAGCTCGAAGCCAGACGCCCACGAATGTTTGCACCCTGTGCGTGCACAGCAGGTGCCGCACCGGCTGCAAGAATACTGGCAATCCCAGCGCTTTTAATTACGGAACGACGATCCATGAGCTTCACTCCTAGAGTTGTTGATTAAATACCCCGCCATGCTAACAGGCACGCAAACGACCGATGACAGTCACCAAGCATTGTAGAAACCATCGGCTGCAAGGATGGCACGGGTTTTCCCTTGCAGGGGTCTTGTTACGCCGGTGGCTCAACGATATGGTACAAGCTCGATAGGCATTCGGGTTTCCAAAGAGTGGAGTGTTCGTTCTCGACGAATTTTGCACTGTTACACGTATGCGCTGGAATTCAGAGGGTTCCACTTGTCTGTGCCTGCTCGGACTGACAGTGGCATATCAGCCCGCGCGTTTCCGGCGCGTTAACATTGGCAAAGGCTGCAAACGATGTGAGCGCCGCGCGCGCTTGACTGCACGGACTGCAACGGGAGAAATTGCATGCGGAAGATGGGCTCAGTAATCTTGATCTTTTTACTTCTTTGCGTGTCTTCCCATGCAGCGATCCCTTTCGAGCAGTTGCTTTACAAAGGCCGAGCCCTTCCCTTCTACAACGACTCATCAAATCCGGAGCAACA
>CAIYGK010000339.1 GCA_903925725.1 uncultured beta proteobacterium
AGGCCAGTGCGATGGAACATGTCTGGGGCTACACCATCGTCAACGATGTCACTGCGCGCGACTGGCAAAACCGCCACATGCAGTGGCACATGGGAAAATCGTTTGACACCTTTTGTCCCATGGGCCCCTGGCTGGTGAGTGTCGATCAGATGGATGCCGCCAACACACAGGTCCGTTGCTGGGTCAACGAAGAGGAACGTCAGAATGCCTCCACCAAAGACCTGATTTTTGACATTCCCACGCTCATTGAAACTCTGAGCGCCGGCATCACGCTGTATCCTGGCGATGTGATTGCCACCGGTACACCCGTCGGTGTTGGGATCGGCTTCACGCCTCCCAAATACCTTCAAAGAGGTGATGTTGTGCGCATCGCAATTGATGGGATCGGGGAGATTCAAAACGCGGTAGTGTGAGCAGTCTCGTTGCGCATCCCACTGGTGGGGACGATATAGGGGAAGCGGCGATTGACTGCCACTCTTCAGGTGACCCTGGGTAAAGTGCGCGCCACTCTGTGCGTGGGCGCCATGTGCGCAGGTCGTTCTGGGCGATTGGCGGCAACGCGAATGCTCTGAACCAGCCTGTCGTGACCACGAACGATGTGTCCCAAGCCGACCCTGAGGTCAGTGAGGACCAGCCGATCGTGTGATGCGGGTTGGTGGCCGTTGCGGGTGCTCCCGCTTGAGTCGAGCTGACCTTCGGAGGCGCAGCGCAATTTGTGCCGACTGTGTGGCTCCAGTGCAGCGGTTGTCGTCAGTCACGTCAAGGCACTGGGGCAGGCGCGTGGAGCCATTGATGGTGCACTCCGCGAGGTCATCATATCGAGAATGAAGCGCAGTGCTTGAATTGGCAACCATCTCGGTCCAGGTTGCCATGTGAAGGTCGCGGACAGGCCGGGGTCAGTATTTCAAAGTTGCGTAAAGCAGGACGGAATTGCTACTCCAGTCCAGTTGGCCATCGAAATCCGATTTGCTGGCATTGAGGTTGACTTTGGAGTGCAGGTAGGACAAGCCGATACCCCAATTTCGCGCGACCATGTAGTCAGTACCAAGTTGCAAGACACTCCATGATCCATCGACTGCTCCGACCTTGGTCGACAGCCCCATCAGGTTGGAGGAAATCCTCCAGCGCGGTTGGACATACCAGTCGCCTGACACACCGAGCATTGGCAAGGGCAGGGTGCCCGATGCCGATGCATTGACGGCCGTGGTGACGCCCCCAGCCGAGTTGGTACCTGTCAACTTGTAGTTGAGATCGAGGCCATACAGACCGAGCACGCCACCTAGTTCAACTGCGTCCGTCTTGTAGAAAGAATATCGGTAGTCGGCTAGAAAGTAGTTGCTTTTTGCCTCGGTGGCGACCAGGGATCCGGCCAGAATCAGATTGTTTCCCGCCGTGATGTCGCTCGCGGTGATGTAGCTGCCGCTGCGATTGGCTGCGAAATAGAGCAGGTCCAGGCGATGGCGATCAGCAAGCCGCCATGTCACGGAAAGTTCCAGACCCGAGGCGCTGTTGGGGACGCCATTTCTCTCCGTATTGAGCAGGGTGCCAGAGGAAGTTACACCGTCTACCGCCACACGGGTATCAAACCGGTTGACGATACCGCCAACGTTCAATGTGAATGTGTCCTGACCACCTTTGATGAAATCCTGCGCCAGCGCTGATTGCGCCATCAGCAGGGCCGATACGGCAAGTGAAACGCGGGATGCAATGAAGAAATGTTGATGCAGGGTGCGACGCATATTGAACCTCCAGTAGTCGAGTCAGGGACATGGTAGGAGTGTTGGCCCGGCAAACCTTTGCCTGCGTGCTTAATACCTTTGCTGGAAGGAAATATTTGTGGATCAAAGAAATATCCGTCTGGCAAAAGTATTTGGTCGTCCGCCAAAGGTTTGCCGCGCCAATGCCATTAGCCTCTTCAAGATCGGTACGCATCGCCTACCCCAATCAATCGGAGATTGTCATGAGACTGAGAACTTTGCTTGCGCCCCTCTTGCTCACTGCAATTACAGCGCTGGGCATCGACACCGTAGACGCGTGTACACGCCTGGTCTATCAGGGACCCAAGGGCACGATCATCACCGCCCGGTCCATGGACTGGAACGAAGACATGGGTACCAACCTGTGGATCCTGCCCGCAGGCATGGAGCGCAACGGCGAAGTCGGACCCAACTCGCTCAAATGGACCTCCAGATTTGGCAGTGTCATCGCCACGGGATACGACAGCGCGAGCACGGACGGCATGAATGAAAAAGGGCTGGTCGCCAACCTGCTCTGGCTCGCCGAATCTGAATACGGGGTATGGGATCAGAAAAAGGCCGGCCTCGCCATCTCGGCGTGGGTGCAATATGTGCTCGATTCCTACGCTACGGTCGATGAAGCAGTCAAGGACTTGAGCAAGGAAAATTTCACCATCGTCACGGCTGGTGTACCGGGCAGGGCATCGCTTGCCACACTTCACCTCGCGATCTCGGACGCGACCGGTGACAACGCCATCTTTGAATACATCGGCGGCAAACTCGTCATCCATCACAACAGGTCCTACCAGGTGATGACGAACTCACCTTTGCAGATCTGGCCGCGCGACAACAGAGCGGGGATAGTCCCACCTTGCTGATTAACAGCACGCTTTACAACAATGGCCGGCGGTTCATGTTTACCACGCTAACGCCCGATGCAGCGCAATACGACTTTATTGCTGATCTGGACCGGTCGCTCATCAGCAAGGGGATCAAGGGCAGCTACCCGGACGTCATGAAGAAGCGCTGGGAGTCACTGCTGCCGGTGTCTCCGCTGGAACTGGAGATAGATCCCTGTCCCCTGAAGGTGGCAATAGCGGTCACGGCGTCCGCGTCGTTCCCTCCCCTGGTGGGACCGATCACCTTCACCGTGGGCGACGAACTGGACTACTGGCATACGGGGGACGGCGGACTGTACGAAAACCTCGGTCTGGAGTCGCTCCTGTTCACGTTCCAGAAGCAGATGCAGGATCGCAAGGTGCGCCGCGCTCTGATTCTGGCCTTCAACAGTTCCTACCCCTTCTCGGTGGGCTTCAAGCAGCTCAAGCAGCGCAGCCAGCCCTGGACTCTCTTCAACTACGACTTCTCCCGTATCCCTCAGGTGATGGAGGAACGGGCAACCGCCTATTGGTCGCTCTTTTACCGCAGCCTCCAGATCGAAGGGGTGTTTCCCGACGACTCGAGGCTGCGCGTTCTGTTCCTCAATCACGAGAGTGCGCAATGGGCGGATGGCCTCGATACCAAACTCCTCATCAATAGCGACTTTGGCCTCATGCATGTCGGGGCACTGGCCAGGTGGCAAAAGGAAGGACTTTTTTCCTACGGCGGCCGCCTGGAGGAGGCAGATAACAAGTTCATCAACCGCGATTGCGCCATGCTCCTGCAGTCGTCCGGGTCCATCGGCAGCCTCAAGAAATCTCTAACCTTCGACTGGGGCACAGGCCAGCTTCCTCACTGGGGCGCACCCTATCCGAAAGCGAACACCACCTTGGGTGGCGCCACGCTGTGGGTGATGAGAGGGCGAGAGCCGGCGAGCTACAACGGTGTTGCGCAGTTTTCGAGCTTCGTCGCCGAGTCGTCCCAGCAGAGCTGGTGGGCCGCCACCACGGGCTATTTGCCGATCACGAAGGCAGCGGTCAATGGCCTGGAGGAACAGGACTTTTACAAGAAGAACCCGGAGCAGTGGACCGGCGTAAGCCAACTGCTGAACGACCAAACCGCCCGGTCCAACCGGGGCCTGCGTCTGGGAAACTACACCCAGGTTCGTCAGGCCATCGAAATGGAACTGGAGAGTATTTTTTCCGGCAAGAAGACCGTCAAGGAGGGGCTCGACGCCGCTGTACTCAGGGGCAACGCCATACTCCGGCATTTTGGGGTCACCCACGGCGCTGCGGGCCAGGGCGAGATTTGAGACGCTGGCCGGACTTGTTGATCTACCTGGTGGCAGTGATCTGTTGCATCACCTGGCGAAAGGGCACACTTGAAACACTGGTCTCACCCCGGAAGGGCTGCTCCAGAATCATGATCAAGCCAATCACCATGCCCAAGGCGCCGAAATAGGTAGCCATAACCGCAAAGCGGCGCAAGTCGAGTCTGGTGCGCCCTGTAATAACGCAGGCCAGCAGCAGCATCATCGCGATGTAGACCCAAAAGATTCTTGGAGAGGAAGCTGTCGCCAACTGGTATCTCAGAAGCCTGGAGTTTTCGAGCTTGCTCAAGGAAGTCATGATCTTGTCGCTATAGGCCGTCATGCCGGATTCCTGCACGTTGGTTCGTACCGATCCACGCAAACTTGAGATCGCCCGTTCAGCTTCATCGGACAGCGTGGGGGTGGCCTGTGGCGGTCTGGGCTCCCCACCCTGCCGGTCACGGGCTGGACGGTCGTCGGACGGTGAATTATTGCCCCCATCCCGTGGCA
>CAIYGK010000340.1 GCA_903925725.1 uncultured beta proteobacterium
ATCTTGAAACGCTCAAATACCTTCTGCCGAAACAGAGAATGCAGTGGCTTCATCAACTGATGCAGCGCGAACATCCCCAAAAGTAAAACCTGGCGTCCAATCGAAATAGGCCACCACGAGCCAGCCCGGTGGAACGCACCAGCGCGTCCAGCATCAGGTGCTTATCAATCAGGTTTGATATTCGCCTCGCGTATCAGTTTTTCGTAGCGGACGCGTTCCGAATGGATCAGGGCGGCAAACTGCTCGGTCGTGCCGGGAATCACTTCGCCGCCGACGCCTGTCATGCGTGAGCGGACTTCAGCCGATTGCAGCGCCTTTTGCACTTCAGCATGCAACTTTGCAATGATTGGCTTCGGCGTCGCAACCGGGGCCAGCAGGCCGTACCAGACCGAGGCCTCAAAACCGGCAAATCCGGACTCGGCAATGGTGGGTACTTCGGGGAAGATCGGGCTGCGGTCGGCGCTCAACACGGCCAGCACCTTGAGCTTGCCACTCTTCACGTGGGCCTGCACCTCCAGCGCATTGACCGCAACCAGTGGCAGTTGGCCACCGATGGTATCGGTAATGGCCTGCGCACCGCCCCGATAGGGAACGTGCATCAGGGAGATGCCGGCAGCGCGCGCAAACAGCTCGACCGCCATGTGCGGCGTCGAACCATTGCCGGGCGTTGCAAAGGCAATCGATCCCGGTTTGACCTTGGCAGCCTCGATCAATTTGGCAATGTTGGCATAGGGAGCGTTGGCGTTGGCTGCGATCACGACAGGGACGCGTCCGATCAAGGCTATCGGCAACAGATCCTTTTCGGCATCGAACGGGGTTGGTTGGTACAGCGCCATGTTGGCCGCCAGCGCGTTGGCCGCCATCAGCAGCGTATAACCGTCGGCCGGGGCGTCAATAACAGCCTTCACAGCAATATTGGTTCCGGCGCCAGGCTTGTTGTCGACGATGAAGGATTGCCCCAGCGCACCGCCCAGGCTTTGGCCGACCGTGCGGGCCACGATGTCCACCGCGCCGCCGGCCGCATAGCCGACAACGATCTTTACCGGCTTGGTTGGGTACTGCTGTGCGCTTGCCAGCAGTGGCACGGCCATCAGACCCGCAAGCAAGATCCGCCTTGTGACGATGCCGAAAATGTTAAATGTGTTCATGGGGTTTTCTCCGGGAAAAGTTGAATGGTTTCCTATTCGCTGCCTGCCGTGCCGCGCAAGCCGGCACGCTGCACCAGCGATTGCAACTGACCGCTGGCGGCCATGTCCTGGCCGAAGCGCAGCAGGTAGGGCAGGCCCGTCTGCCTTCCCTTGGGAATGGCGATGGCCAGCGCCTCGTAACCCCAGCGCCCCTGCAGCACGCGCGAGTTTGGCATTGCGTCCGACAGTTCAAACAGGATTCCCTTGTTGGTGGCAAAGGCATCCATCTTTTGTTGTCGCAGCATCTCCTGCGCCAGATCGAGTGAAGGTGCTGGCACCAGCGTTGCGTTCTTGAACTGACGCCCCAGCACGCCCTGGGATGTGCTGCCCTGACTCACGCCAACACGCATGCCGGGTTTGTCCACATCGCTTATCGCGCCAATGGGCGAGCCCTGCATCACCAGATAGCCCAGCTCCAGCCGGACAAGCGTCGGAGCAAAGTCCACATCGCGCGCGCGACTCTCGGAGGCGTTGGTAAAAGTAAAGTCCACCTGACCCGCTTTCAGCGCGTCGATGACCTGTGCTACACGGGAGAACTCCACCAACTTGACCGGAACTCCGAGCGCCGCTCCCAGAGCGAAGCCGAGGTCGTGTGCCAGGCCGGCCTTTTCGCCGGTCTTGCCAACAAGCACCATGGAAGTTGGACTGCCTGGATAGACGCCGACGCGCAGCGTACCGGTCGGCGCCAGGGCGGCCAGCGTCGCTGCATCTGGCGCCGGCCTTGTCGCGGCACAGCCGGCCACAACAAGAATGATGGGCAGGAGGGCTGAGAGCAGGAGGCGGTGCAATATACGCATGGCAGATCAGTCGATGTAGCGCAGGCCGGCCTTGGCCAGCGGCTCGCGCATCTTGTACATGTCCAGGCCCAGCACACCGGCAGCAAACTGCGCACGCTTGTCCGTCTCCAGGCTTTCGCGCTTGGCGGCGGCCTCTGCCACCTGCTGCGCTATTGCCATTGGCACCACGACCACGCCGTCAACATCGGCAACCACCACATCGCCCGGGTTGACGGCAGTGCCAGCGCACACGACAGCGATATTGACCGATCCCAGGGTCGCCTTGATGGTGCCCTTGGCGTGAATGGCCCGGCTGAATACCGGAAAGTTCATCTTTTCCAGTTCGTCCACATCGCGCACACCACCGTCGATGACGAGACCCCTGGCGCCACGCGCCTGAAAGCTAGTGGCCAGCAGGTCGCCAAAAAAGCCGTCGAAGCTATCGGTCGTGCAGGCTGCCACAACCACATCTCCTGGTCGCAACTGCTCTGCCACCACATGCATCATCCAGTTGTCGCCCGGCTGCAGCAGCACAGTCACGGCCGTGCCGCAGATCCGCGCCCCTCGGTACGCGGGGCGCATATAGGGTTTCATGAGACCGACGCGACCCATCGCCTCGTGGATGGTGGCCACACCGAAGCCCGACAGTTGATCCACCGCGGCCGGATCAGCGCGGCTTATGTTGCGTTTGACGATACCCAGGTTGTTCAGTTCCATGCTCACTTGCCTTTCTTCTGCAACGCCACGTCAAGTCGCGGGAAGACGCGCCGCACGTTGCCCTCATAAATCTTGAATCGGTCTTCGTCACTGAGAATCTTCGAGCCCTCGATATAGCGTTTGGTGTCGTCAAAATAGTGGCCGGTCTGCGGGTCAATGCCGCGCACCGCGCCAATCATTTCGGAAGCGAACAGCACATTTTTCACCGGGATAACGGTATTGAGCAAATCAATGCCGGGCTGATGGTAGACGCAGGTGTCAAAAAAGATATTGTTCAGCAGATGCTCCTCCAGCAGGGGCTTCTTGAGCTCCTGCGCCAGGCCACGAAATCGTCCCCAGTGGTAGGGGACAGCGCCGCCGCCGTGTGGAATAAGGAAGCGCAGCGTCGGGAAGTCCTTGAACAGATCGCTGGTCAGGCACTGCATAAAGGCAGTCGTGTCGGCGTTCAGGTAATGGGCGCCAGTAGTGTGAAAGCAGGTGTTGCAACTGGTACTCACATGGATCATGGCAGGGATGTCGTACTCCACCATCTTTTCGTAGATAGGGTACCAGTGCCGGTCGCTCAGCGGCGGAGAAGTCCAGTGCCCACCCGATGGGTCCGGGTTCAGGTTGATGCCGACATTGCCAAATTCCCTGACGCATTTTTCCAGCTCGGGAATGCATGTGCGCGGATCGACACCGGGTGACTGCGGCAGCATGGCGACGGGGACGAAGTTGTCGGGAAACAGTTGGCTGACACGAAAGCACAACTCGTTGCAGATGGCAGCCCAGGTGCTTGAAACATGGAAGTCACCGATGTGATGCGCCATGAAACTGGCACGCGGCGAAAACAGCGTGATGTCGCTGCCACGCTCTCGCATCAGGCGCAATTGGTTGCTCGCTATCGATTCACGCAGTTCGTCGTCGCTGATCTTCAGGTCCGACGCCCTGGGCATCATGGCGGGGTCCTTGATGCCGGCAATCTGCGCCTGACGCCAGTTCTCCAGCGCCTTGGGTGCCGTTGTGTAGTGACCGTGACAGTCAATGATGAGTGGCATTTTCACACACACTCGCCTGCCAGTCGTCAGGTGGCCGGAGCAACTATCAGGCGTGCAGGCTTTCGTACTTCTTCATCAACTGTTCCTGTGTCTCTACGAATTTCGGATCGACTGAGATGCAGTCTGCCGGGCAGACCAGTTTGCACTGGGGTTCTTCCTCGGCGCCCACGCACTCGGTGCAGCGCGCCGGGTCGATGACGTAGAGCAAATCGCCGGCAGCAATGGCTTCGTTCGGGCAGGCGGGTTTGCAGGCGTCGCAGGCGGTGCAGTCTTCGGTGATGATCAAGGCCATGATGGTTTCCTTTGGGTTCAGCGATCTATTGTGCCTGAAGGCGTCCCACAACGCTGCTTCAAGGGCTCCAGCATAGATCGATAATTGTTCCCACAAGTTTATCAAGGAGTTCAATTTGCCTACGCACACCAGCCCGCCTGCAGGTGAGTCGGTTGATCCTTTCAAACTGGCAGTTTCTGACCAGACACTTGCGGATCTTCGATCAAGGCTGGTTAATACACGCTGGCCAGATCGTGAAACCGTCGGAGACTGGAGTCAGGGCGTGCCGCTGGACCGGATCAAGGCACTGTGCGACTATTGGGCGCGTGACTATGACTGGACACGCTGCGAGGCGCGGCTCAACTCGCTTGGCCAGTATCACACCTGCATCGACGGTTTGCGCATCCACTTTCTGCATATTCGCTCACCGAACGCCGACGCTGTGCCGCTGCTGATGACACATGGATGGCCCGGCTCGGTGGTCGAGTTTCTTGAAGTGATCGGCCCCCTGACGGACCCGGTTGCCCATGGTGGCGACGCTGCGGATGCGTTCCACCTTGTGATTCCGTCGCTGCCCGGCTTCGGTTTTTCAGACAAGCCGACCAGCACCGGTTGGGGCGTAGAGCGAATCGCTGCCACCTGGATCGCATTGATGAAGCGACTCGGCTACTCACAGTACTTTGCCCAGGGCGGCGACTGGGGCGCCGCCGTGAGCACTGCCATCGGGATGCTGGCGCCGCCTGAATGTGCCGGCGTCCACCTCAACATGCCACTGATTTATCCAGGCCGGGAGGATTACGCGCAACTCACCGAATCCGAGCAGGCGTCTGTTGCTTCCATGAAGTTCTATCGGGACAGCGACTCGGGCTACGCCAAGCTGCAACAAACGCGCCCACAGACCCTGAGCTACGGTCTGACCGATTCACCCGCCGGCCAGGCCGCATGGATCTACGAGAAGTTCTACGCATGGACCGACAACCGCGGTGAGCCCGAGAACGCGCTGAACAGCGACGCCATGCTCGATAACATCATGCTCTATTGGCTTCCGGGCACGGCAGCCTCATCGGCGCGACTGTATTGGGAGAGTCTGGCGTTTTTCAGGACACAAAAGATCTCCCTGCCGGTTGGTGTGACCATTTACCCGAAAGAATTTTCGCGGCCGTCGCGAAGGTGGGCAGAGCGCCACTTCGCCAATGTTGTGCACTGGAATGAGGCCGACAAGGGTGGGCATTTCGCAGCCTTTGAGCAACCCGGAATTTTCGTGTCGGAACTGCGGGATTGCTTTCGAAAGATGCGGCTGGGGAATCGACCATGAACCCTGTGCGAAACTTGTTGGAGGCGCGCTTGCCCGGGCTTTACGCCGACATCGAAAAGACGCTGGTCGAGGCGGAGGCATGCTATAACGCGCAGACTGGCCAGGCGCCGTCGGAGTTTTTGCTGGAGCACACCAAGCGCACGGCATCTATTGCTCACAAGATTGCGGCCATGGAAGGGGTCGATTCGTTCCTGCCGACGCTGGTGGCGCTGTTTCATGACGCAGGCAAGTTTCATGAGGGTGCCTACCATCAGGACGGTACACCGGAGGAAGAACATGCTGCGTTGCTGGCGGAGAAAATGCTCACCGCGTTCGCACTGGAACGCGCTGCCATCGCCTCTGTCATGCAAGCGCTGCGCGCCCTTTACGACGAGAGTGTGCCGTGCATTGGTGCTGCCCGTATCGTGCAAGACGCGGACCGGCTGGAAAAGCTGGGTGCTTTGGGCGTGAGTGCTTTCTTTACCAAGGCCACCCTGCGCGGACGCGGACTGATCGATGCGCTGGTGCAAACGCTGAGCAGGGAACTCACCTATGCCCGGGCAGCTCCGCGATCCATGTTTACTGACTCTGGAAAGAAGCTCGCGCTGGAGCAGGCGCCCCGGACGATTTCGTTTTTCGACAATCTGCTTGAACAACTCGAGAGCTGGGGCATTGCTTCGTTTGAATGCCACACCATCGTCCTCGATGAGGATTTCCGCACGCGCGACGGCGCTATTCAGCGGGGCATGGAAGTGAGCGTGGCCATGCTTCGCGCTTGTCCGGATTGCGAAGGCGCGCTGCGGCTGACGCATAGGCGCGAGCAGGGCGTCAAGTGTGAGCGTTTCACTGCCCGCTTCCAGTGCGTTCACTGCGGTTACAACAGCGAAACCTCGCTCTGCCTCCCGCTGCTTGCCTGAGCCACGGGGCAGACAAAGCCATCAGTCAGATTTCTGCTGGCCTTCGGTCTTGGCTCGGGTTCTGATCGTGTAATGCGGCAAACGAAGACTGATCAGGATACTGAGGCCTGAAATCAGCGCACACAAGATGAAGGCGGCGTGGGTACCGTTGGCCAGGCCTTCACGCGCAGCTTGCATCAAGGGAGCCGCGTCCAGCCCAAGAACGTGTGTCAATTCCGCCAGCGCCTGCTGGTCCTGCTGCCGGATCAAAATTTGCGGTGAAGAAAGTAAATGGATCAAGGTCGTGTCTTGAATATGAAACTTGTCGAGCACCGAGAGGATTTTCTGCGCGTACAAAGTGTTGACGAGCACACTTGCAATACCGACGCCGATCATGCTGCCAACCATGCGCGTTGATTGCGCCAGCGCTCCGGCAACGCCCATATTGGCACGTCCGGCGACCGCCATGATCTGCAGCGTCAAGTTGGGCAATTGAAAGCCAAGACTGACCCCACACAGGGCAAAGACCAGCATCATCAGGCCTCTGGGCGTCTGCGAATCAAGTTGTGTCAGCAGCAGGCAACTGATGAGCATCCCCAGCTGACCCCAAGCAATGATGCGCTCGGCACGGCGCAGGCGTGGCAACAGCCTGCCGTTGACGATGCTGCCTATGGTAATGAAGACCAGCAGCGGTGTCATGACCAGTCCTGCCTGGTTCGGTGATTGACCAAAACTTCCCTGCAGCAGCAAGGGCGTATAGAAGATCAGCATGAACATTGTGAGCCCGGTCAGCACACCGAGCAGCATCAGCTTGCGTGCGCCGCTGTCATCCAGAACCTTCGGCGGAATAATGGGAGCAGCAGTGTGGTATTGATGGCGGAAAAAACTGTAGGCTAGGATAACTGCTGCTGCCCACATGCTTAAAGACATGGCGCTGAAAAAGCCATGCCCCTGACTGTATTCAGCGGATCCGAGCAGGCCGCAGATGGCCAGCAGAAGCAGCACGGCACCGAGCCAATCGATATTGCGATCGGTTTCTTCGTGATGAACAATGTGCGGGAAGAAAATCCAGACCATGAGCAGCGCAGCCAAAGCGACCGGCAGGTTCACAAAAAACACGAAGCGCCAGCTCACGTGTTCAGTCAGCCATCCCCCCAGCCATGGGCCTACTGCCAGCGCCACACCATAGCTGGAGGAGAGCAGAACCTGCCAGCGCACCCGCTGCGCGGCATCCGGAAAGAGATCAGGTACGCAGGCCGAAGCCACGCCGAGAAGCATGCCTCCAGCCAGACCTTGCAAGCCTCTGGAAATAACCAGCTGGAGCATGGTTTGCGAGGCGCCGCAAGCAACCGAAGCCAGGGCAAAGAAAAGAACAGCGGTCAACACAAAGGGTTTACGGCCATACAGGTCACCCAGTCGCCCTGTGATCGGGATCATGACGGCATTGCCGACCAGAAAGGCTGATGCCGCCCACTGGTAGAGGTCATAGCCACGCAGGTCGGCCACGATGCGCGGCATCGCCGTGCCAACCACGGAGGTGTTGATGGCAATCAGCATGAAGGCCAGGCAGATGCCAGCCATCGCGGCCAGGGATGCGCGGAAGCTGCGGACAGACTGCGACATCTCAGTTAGAGGCCATCAAAGGCGCGAAACTCATCATGGGCAAATTGTATTGACGCACGGAGCTCACCAAACACGACGTGATGGAAGGTCTCACGACCGCACGCTGCTGCTCTTGACTTCTGCCGGCACGGACTGCTCTTGCTTCGGTTTCGTGACGCCGGGAGGCGCAAACGGAGGTGGGAACCCGACAAACGCCAGAAAGATGAAGATTGGAATCAGGCAGTAAAAGAGTGGCCGCTTCCAATTAAACGCGTGATTCAACATGACAGGTAACTGGAGTTCGCTGTCTGAATATCAAGCATTGAAATGAACCAGGAAAGTCCGATACGAATTGAGTCGCGATCCGGCTGCGCTATAGCGACATGTCAACCGGAGGAGCGCCCACAGGAATTCTGAAAAGCCACACTATGTAGAACCCGAGGATGATCGTACACACCAGCGTGCCAATCATGGCAACGGAGCCGAGGCTGCTGTCTGTCACGCTGGCGGTCGGGCTGGTACTGATCAGCTGCACGAAGTCGAACAGAGCGTGAAAGACCATCACTCCCCAGATGCTCCATGTTCTGACGACAACCAGCGCGAGAGCGAGGCCCAGGACCAGTGAG
>CAIYGK010000341.1 GCA_903925725.1 uncultured beta proteobacterium
CGACCCGCTTTCCACCAGCGATTTTGTGCCGGTCAACACGCGGACCACGCACGAGCTGCTGAAGGACCTGTCATTGCAGAATCTGGGCGAACTTTCCTGGCGTCTGGGACTGTTTCTGGCTGCCATCAATTTTGTGATCATCGGCACCGCTGTATCGAGCGTCAATCCGCGCGTGGGTCGTAGCGCCAATCTGGTGTTTTCGCTCTTTGCCTTTGTCCTGTACAACAATCTGCTGAACCTTGGGCAAAACTGGATAGCCTCGGGTCAATTCACGTTTGGTGGCTATATGCTGGGCTTGCACGGCAGCGTCTTTCTGCTCAGCGCCTTCTGGGTGGCCAAGGGGCACAACGGCTGGACTTGGCGCAGCTTGGCCGGTTTGGCAAGCTCGCCCCTACGAAGGAGAGCGCCTTGAGAACGATCCGGCGCCTTATCTATGGTGAGGTCGTGTCCGGGGTCGGCTTTGTCACCCTGTGCTTTCTCTGCCTGTTTTTCTTCTTTGATTTTGTCGAGGAAATTCAATCCATCGGTCGCCACGGCGCGAAGCAGTATCGTTTGGTGCATGCGCTGGGCTACGTCACCCTGATGATCCCGAGTCACCTCTACGAGTTGCTGCCGATCGCGGTGCTGATCGGCACGATTTTTGTGATGGCGCGTCTTGCCAAGAGTTCCGAATACACCATCCTGCGCACCAGCGGACTGGGGCCATGGCGGGCACTCAAGACGCTGCTGATTCTGGGCCTCGCCTACGTCTTCCTGACTTTTGCGATTGGTGACTACCTTGCACCAATGGCTGATCACAGCGCGCAGCTTCTCAAGGCGCGCTACCAGGGGCGCATCACGGTTGGCCACACCGGCGCCTGGCTCAAGGAGCGACAGGCCTATTCGCAGTTCGCCGTCAATGTGGCCGCACTCGATTCAGACGACAGCATGCGTGGCGTCCGGATTTTTGAGTTTGATAACCAGGGCTACTTGATGTCGATGTTGCAGGCCGAATCGGCAGTCCATGTTGATGACGACTCATGGACACTCAAACACGTGCTTCGAACCGAATTTCCGCCGCACGATGTGGATGCCGCACACATAGAGCGTGCGCAGATGGAGACTTTTCGGTGGCCGAACCAGATCAGTGCCGAGATGGTTTCGGCCGCCCTGCTCAAACCCGAACGAATGAGTACCATTGACCTGTTTCAGTACATCAGACACCTTGACGCCAACGGCCAAAGCGCCCAGCGCTACCAGATCGAATTCTGGAAGAAGGTTTTTTATCCCTTGAGTTGCCTGGTGATGGTTGTCCTTGCCCTGCCCTTCGCCTACCTGCACTTTCGCACTGGAGGCATCACGGGCTATGTCTTTGGCGGCGTGATGGCGGGCATCAGTTTCTTTCTTCTGAACAACGTGTTCGGTTATATCGGCAACATGCAGAATTGGCAACCCTGGCTGACCGCAGCGCTTCCGGGGCTGATCTATTCCCTGCTATCCCTGACCGCCTTCGGCTGGCTGGTCTTCAGGCGATGATCGATGCGAACAGCGAGCGGGCCACGATCCTTCTGGCGCACGGTTCTCGCGACCCGTTGTGGCGCCGACCGATTGAAGCAGTAGCCGATCGCATCCGGCAACTCTCGCCAGCGACCCGGGTTCGGTGTGCCTACCTTGAGAACACCGCCCCTGATCCAGACACGAGTTCCGCCGAACTCGTGCAACTGGGCGCGAGACATATAACCATCGTGCCCTTGTTTCTGGGCATCGGAAAGCATGCGCGCGACGACCTGCCGGTCTTGCTCACACGCCTGAAGGCAAGCCACCCGCAGGTCGCATTCGATCTGCGTCCCACCATCGGCGAGGAAGCGCAAATCATCGAACTGATCGCGCGAATCGCCCTGTCCTGAATTGGTCTTGGTTGAGTATGCGAGTAAGGCATAATAAATTTCATTGATATCTGAAATTTGATATGAACCTACACCAATTTCGTTTTGTTCAGGAAGCGGTTCGACGAAACCTGAACCTGACCGAAGCAGCCAAAGCTTTGCACACCTCGCAGCCAGGGGTCTCCAAGGCGATTATTGAGCTGGAGGAAGAGCTTGGCATCGAGATCTTTGCACGCCATGGCAAGCGACTCAAACGCGTCACCGAACCGGGGCAGCAAGTCCTCAAGAGCATAGAACTGATCCTGCGCGAACTGGGCAACCTCAAACGCATAGGCGAGCAATACAGCGCCGAGGACAGCGGCACGCTGTCTATTGCCACCACGCACACTCAAGCCCGCTATGTGCTGCCGGAATCGGTCGCCAAGTTGCGTCTGGCCTACCCCAAGGTGAACGTCAGCCTGCACCAGGGCTCGCCTGATCAGGTGGCTCGCATGCTGATTGACGAAGTGGCTGAAATTGGGATGGCGACTGAATCCCTTGCCGGGTACTCGGAACTCGTCACGCTGCCCTGCTATGAGTGGCAGCATGTGCTGTTGCTTCCGGTCGGCCATCCGCTGAGCCAGAAAGAACATTTGACGCTGGAAGACATTGCCAGCGAGCCCCTGATTACCTACCACCCTGCCTACACCGGACGGACACGCATTGACCACGCTTTTGCGACGCGCAAACTGGAGCCCCGCATTGCCCTGGAAGCCATCGACTCGGACGTGATAAAGACTTATGTACGTCTTGGCCTGGGTATCGGTATTGCGGCTGAGATGTCAGTGCGCGATGTCGTGGCGGACGGCGCAAAGAGCGACTTGCTGGTGCGCCCGGCGGGTCATTTGTTTGGCCAGAACGTCACGCGCGTGGCCTTCAAGCGCGGAGCCTACCTGCGAAACTTCGTCTACAAGTTTGCCGAACTGCTGAGCGACCGCCTGAACCGGACCCTGGTGGCGCGCGCCATGACCGGTCATGTGGATGACTATGAGTTGTAGAACCAAGCGATCAGATATCCCAATGACAGCCCCAAAGACTCCCCATCTCCAGACCAAACTGCCCACAGTTGGCACCACCATCTTTACCGTCATGTCGACACTGGCAGCGGAGAAAAATGCCGTGAATCTGGGGCAGGGCTTCCCGGACTTTCAGTGCGACCCCAAACTGGTCGATGTCGTGACCGACGCCATGAAGCAGGGCCTGAACCAGTACCCGCCGATGACCGGTGTGCCGGTGCTGCGCGAAGCCATCGCAGCCAAGATTGCCGCGCTCTATGGCCGCCAGTAC
>CAIYGK010000342.1 GCA_903925725.1 uncultured beta proteobacterium
ACATCATCAACCACGCTGAAGATGAGGTGATGCTGTTCGACAGCACGTTCGCGCCACTGATCAAAGGAATGGCCGCGCATTGCCCCACGGTCAAGGCCTGGGTTTGCCTGAGCGAAGTGGCCCAAATGCCGGGCCTGGAGGGTGTTGCCAATGTGCTCTGTTACGAGGACCTGATCGCACCGCAGAGCGAGCAGTTTGACTGGCCGCAGTTCGACGAGCGCACCGGCGCTGCACTTTGCTACACGTCGGGCACCACCGGCAACCCAAAAGGGGCGCTCTATTCGCACCGCGCGATTGTGCTCAACGCGATGTCGGATTGCGTGGTGCTGTCGTTGTCAAGCCGTGAGTCGGTGTTGCCTGTGGTGCCCATGTTTCACATCAACGCCTGGTGTATTCCGTACGCGACGCCGATGGTCGGGGCCAGGCTGGTATTGCCGGGCCCACGTCTGGATGGCGCCAGCCTGTACGAATTGATGGAATCGGAAAAGGTGACTTTTAGCGCTGGCGTGCCGACCATCTGGCTGGCCTTGTTGCAGCACGTGCAGCAACACGGCTTGCGCTTCTCGACGATGCGTCGCACCGGGGTTGGTGGCTCGGCAATGCCAGCGGCGCTGATTGCCCGCTTCTCTGACGATTACGGCGTTGAAGTACGCCACGGCTGGGGCATGACCGAAACCACAGCGGTTGCGACACTGGGCTGCCTGAGCCCGCAGAACATGGCCTTGCCCGCCGCCGAACAGCACGCGCTGATCGCCAAGCAAGGCAAGTCTGTGTTCGGTGTGGAAATCAAGGTTGTGGACGAATACGGTGCCACCTTGCCGCGCGATGGCGTCTCGCAAGGCGAACTGATGGTACGCGGCCAATGGATAGTGACCGGCTACTACAAGAGCGAAAGCTCGCCCCTGGTTGACGGCTGGTTTCCGACCGGTGACATTGCGACCATCGACGCCCAGGGCCTGATGCAGATTCGGGATCGTGCCAAGGATGTCATCAAGACCGGCGGCGAATGGATCAGTTCGATCGACCTGGAAAGCGCCGCCATGGGCCATCCGGCGGTGGCGATGGCGGCCGTCATCGGCGTCAAACACCCCAAGTGGGACGAGCGTCCCTTGCTGTTCATTGTGCTCAAGCCTGGGCAGACCGTTGAGCGCGAAGAGATTCTGAGCTTCCTGGCCGAGCGGGTTGCCAAGTGGTGGGTGCCCGACGACGTCGTCTTTCTCGACGCGCTGCCGGTTGGCGGTACCGGCAAGGTTCAGAAGGGCGACCTGCGCAAGCAGTATGGGGGCGTGTTCAGCTAAGGCCCGTGCGAGATTGCAGCAGTGGTTTCCATGCACACCCAACACCCCACCCCCGGCAAAGAGCAGATTGCGTTGCTGCCCGAGTTTGCCCGACTTGGTCTGGACCGCATCGTGCTGGTCAGCACGGCGGCGCAGGCACAGGCGGCCCGGACTGAGCTTTGTGCCAGCCCGGTCTGGGGCTTTGATACCGAGTCGAAGCCTACCTTCGTCAAGGACCAGGTGTCAGATGGTCCGCACATCGTGCAACTGTCCACGCTGGAGCGGGCCTGGGTCTTTCAATTGCATGATCCGGATTGCTCTGTCGTGGTGGCGCAGTTGCTCGCCATGCCCGGTATCACCAAGGCCGGATTCGGCTTGGGCGATGACCGCAAGCGAATCCAGTCAAAGCTCGGGGTGCAGGCCGCAGATGTGCTCGATCTCAACACCGTGTTTCGCGAGCGTGGCTATCGCAAGGACATGGGCGTGAAGGGGGCGGTGGCCGTGCTGTTCAATCAGCGCTTCA
>CAIYGK010000343.1 GCA_903925725.1 uncultured beta proteobacterium
CCAACGGTGTTGTCTCCCGCCGCCGACGTGATCGTGATGTTGCTGTCCACCGTCAGCGCCGAGTTTGCTGTCATGGGCTGAACGTAGTTGCCGTTTCCATTGAAACTCACTGCTCCATAACCCGTGAGCAGCGGGGTCGTGCCAGTGCCAGTGAAGTTGAGGTTGCCAGTGTTGCCGATAAAACTCACGGTCTTGCCGGTATTGACCGTCAAGGTGTTGGGTACGTTGACCGTCACGTACGAGCCAATGTCCAGATTCGCGTCCAGCACCACGTTGTTCAGCGTGCTGTTGCCTGTGGCTACCAACTTGGCCGCAGTGCTGCTGGTGATCGTGCCATTGCTGATCGTTCCACTCAATGTGGCATCGCCGGTCAGCGCTGTGCTACCCCCGCTGTTGTTGATAGATCCAGATCCGGTGATCGTGTTGCCACCGGCACCATTGAGCGTGACATTGTGCGCAGTGACAGCAGCTCCCACGCGAACTACACCAGCCGACTCCAGTGACAAATTACTGGCGCTCTGACTGGCGTTCGTCGGCGCGATCGCAGCGCCTATGCTCACGTCACCCGCAGTGGTGCTACCAATGTGCAAGGTACCGGCAGTAATCCCACTTATTTCTCCATAAGTAAGCTCCAACGTTGAGGGAGTTGTGCTCTTTGTGGAAACAACATTCGTCGCCCTGCCAGCTGTTGAAGGACTCAGCGATACCGTGTCGCCGGAGTTTGCCCCCCCCGTGATTGAAGCTGCACCAGTCAAATCCATGAGGTCGGCTGTGAGAGTGATGTTCCTACCAAGCAATACCGCAGAACTCGCAAGCGTCAACTTGCTTCCAGCGAAAAGTGTCAAGTCCGAGGTGCCCGTACCGATGCTGCCGGCAGTCAGGTTACCGCTGGCCGATATGTTGACTGGCGTTGCTGCTCCAGTTGTCTTGACCAACGCCAACGTGGCATCGCCTGTATGACTGATGTAAACGGAGCCAGGCCCGCTGTTACTTGGAGTGATCTGACCGATAGAGATAACCGTTGGCATGACGGCCCCAAGCACCGAATTTGTCTTCAGCGGGGACGATGCTGAGGTACCGATGGCCCCTGTCCCGCCGCTGGACTGCAGATTGATCGTACCGGCTTCAACTGTCCCCGCACCAGTGATAGAACCCGCAGCAGAATTCAGAGTCGCAGCGCCGTTAGCTGCTTTCACACTTCCATCCACGGTAATGGCACCACCGGAGGTATAAACCTGTGCGTTGTTACCCGATACCGAACTGGTACTTGATATCGTCACAGTTCCCGTACCTGAGGCAACACCCAAGGTAACGTTGCCGGCACTTGAATTCACATTTTGATTGACCGCTATACCTGCCGCAGTGTTTTGATGGATCGTGATGTCACCACTGGCCGATACACCATTCGTTGCGCCTGCCGTCCCCAGAGACAGGCCATTCGTCGCGCCACTTTCGTAGGTGAATGTGCCGGCTGTGACGTTCGCTGCGACGGTGCCAACCAGGTTCGCGATCGGCATAGAAACATTGCCAACCGAAACTATTTCCAGCGCATTGGCCTGGATCGTGGGGGTCTGCCCAGTCGTTTGTGTGATGCCCCCCGAGCCAGCGCTCAATTTGAGTGCACCCGCTGCTGCGGTAATCGACGAATTGATATTGATCGGGCCCGTACCCGCGTTGAGCGTCAATTTGCTTGTCGTTGTCCAAGCAACAGGGGTTGCCACTGTTATCGCGGGCCCGGTGAACGCGTATCCCCCTCCTGACGCATCCACCACCACATCGCCCCCCCGGAGCGCGGTTTGAAGCGTGACAACATCCAATGTTGAACCACCGCCCATCGAGTCGATTCCAACATAAACAAATGGGTCAGCAGTGATGCCAGTGCCAGAAGAAGAAATATAGTTCGAATAAGCAGCGCTTGTGATGGAAATGCTTGACGGATCAAGTAGCAAGGTACCGGCCAGACCGTGCGCAGAGGAGGTGTTTGCCGTTCCCTGAAAATCCAGATAGCGATGTCCCGAGGTTTCAACAAAACCACCATTACCGCCCTGCTCACCACCCTTGGCCGAGATGCTTCCATAAGCCCGTGTAGTGTCATCCGCCCAGACAATCACCTTGCCACCATCTCCGCTACCGGTGGCATCTGCCTTGATCGAAGCCAGTGGACCAAAGTAGCTGTACTGCGCGTTGGGAACGTCGGGGTTCTTGCCCTGGTAGTCACCGCCCACTCGCACTGTGCCACCGCCCTGCTCACCGGATACATCGATCGCGGCCTGGTCGGTTAGCGCCACCCGGTTGCCCAGCACGTCCACGCTGCCGCCCTTGACTCCGGTGGCAGTTATCGTGCCTGTGCCTTCAACGTAGGCGTCTGCGCTGGCCTTGAGGACGACCTTGCCGCCTTCCAGACTGGCCGTGGTTGCCTGGATCACGCCGCTGTGCCTGAGCGTGCCGGCAAAGATGGCGACCGCGTCGCCCTTGAGGGTGCCCAGGTTGACGGCCTGATCCGTGGGCGCCTGCACTTTCATGCTGATGCCTTCGAGCCCTCGGCCCGTCAGTTCGATCTGCTGCCCGGCTGCCAGTATGGTGCTGCCGTTGGGCGCCTGGATCAGGGCATCTTTTCCGGTATCAACGGAACTGCCCAGCAACACCACTTCGCCACTGCGCGCCAGTATCCTGCCCTGCACAGATACGCCTGCGCTTGATACAAGACCGTCGCCAAACATCAGCCGTCCGGCCAGCGCGTCGGCATCGCTCATGCGCAGGCTGGATGCCGTAAAGCCGGCAGTGTCCACCACCGCACCAGCACCCACAGCGATGCCAGACTGGTTCACCAGCACCAGATTGCCGTTGCTGCCCAGGGTGCCGAACAGCTGTGACGGTGTGTTGGTCACCACCCGGTTGATGGAGGTGCTGGTGGCGCTTGGTTGCTGGAAGTAGGTTGTGCTGCCTGATGGAATCGAAAAACTCTGCCAGTTGATGGCAGAGTAGTTGGTACCTATGCCGTTTTGTGTGGTGACGGTGAGCTTGTTGCCCTGAGTGGTCATACCGGCCTGACCGACGATGGCCACACCGCCTGTGGGGTTGGCGAAGGCAATGGATGGACTCAAACCCCAGGCTATGGCAATGCCAAGAGACAGAACGGCGAACCCGGAAGTAAACAGCAGCGAGCCCGGCAGATGACTTGTCGAAACGCCCGAGCCACTCTTGCCCCGTCCACCGCTGGAGCTGATTTCGGCAACCGCAACCATGGCTCCCAGTGCCTGGTTCCAGACGGTTCGGTAGATATGGTTCAGCGATGCGTGACCCGACACAATTCAACCCCCTAATCGTTGACGATTCTCCGAGATATTTATGTCTTTTGCTGTGAATTGGATCACAGCGGAACGAACTAGCCTACCCCTGTTTTCCCGAATCGGGTCCGACACCTGACGAAGCTAGGGTAAACACCTGTGCATGCTGTGGCTACCTGAAAACACCCCTCTATACAATTCTGGCAGGGAGAACAAGGCCACGCGGTATGGGTTGATCCCGCGATTGAAAAAATGGCTGAGAACACACAACATGCGATGCGGTTTTCATGAAAAGCAAGCTTGTGGGCGCTGACACCTTCGTGCCCAACAATGTGGCTCCAATCATCCGCAACGAACTGCTGGGTGGCCTTGAGGCGTCCGTGATGGGTCTCACTACCGCCATCGGTCCGATCCTGTTCTTCCTGGGAACTTTTGGCGCTCCTTCGTTGGCGGCGGCGTTTTGGGCAACGCTGATAACCGCAACGATCGTGCCCGCCGTGAGGCTGCTTCTCAGAGGAAAGGCTTTGCTTCGCTACAGCACGCGGACTGCTTCCCTGACGGCCTATGTGGGTCTGGTCCTCCAACTGGGTGTTTCCTTGGGGGGGCCGTCTTCAGGCGGCGGACTTTCAGCGGATCAACTTCTGGCTGGTCTGGCTGCAGGCAGTCTGATGTTTGCAGCGGCCAGCGCTTTGATCCTGCTTTCGGGCTTGTTAGGGCTCGGCAATATTTTCAAAATGATTCCCAGCACCGTCACTGCCGGCATCGGCAACAGCATCGCCATTTTGCTGGTTTGGCTTGCATTGAAACAGGTCATGCTATCCAACCTGACAGCGCTTGCAACAGCAATCGTCATGCTCATTTGTGTCAGTGCCTGGTCAAAGTTTCAAATACGAGTCACGGCATTCCGGTTTGTCCCGGCGATCATTGTTGCCGTTGGGGCGGGGTTGGCAATGAGCATGGCGCTGGAGCCTGCGTCGCAGCAGCACACCCCCACAGTGGTTTATGACCTGGCATGGATTTCCGTGCGCGGATGGCCCGCGGTGTTGAACCGGGCTGGCATGGCACCGCTGCTGATTGCGGCTCTGCCCGGAACGGTCACACTGGCCCTGGTGATGATTCTGGAATCCTTTACCGCCGCCAGCATTCTGGAAAAACGCTTGGGCGTTCGCATTGATCCCAACCGCGAGTTGCTTGTGATGGGTGGCACCAATTTGGCGAGTGCCATGCTGGGCGGCGTCCCCTGCACTGGCGCACCCATTCTCAGCATGGCCAGTTGGGTCGTTGGCGGACGGGGTCTGCTGGCGGCCCTCGCAAGTCTCGTGCTGACAGGCAGCCTGCTGATGGCAATCGGTCCTTGGCTATTGGCGCTCCCCGCTGGCATCGTGGTTGGTTTGTTTTTGATACAGGCCCCCATGATGGTTGACCCCACGTTCAAGACAAGACTTTTGTCCATGCTGCGGGCGCCGCACCGGCGCAGGAAGGGTGAGGCAGACCTGGGGTTCTGGATTACCTTGGTCATCTCGTTGGTGGGGATCTTTGGCAGTCTGATCTGGGTATGTTTTGTGGGCATCAGTCTGTCATGCCTGGTGGTATTGCGACGCGTGTCCGTCAACCTCACGGCCCAGTGGGCTTATCTGGATCACTACAAATCGCACCGTGCCAGAAGTCTGGATCAAATGACCAGCCTGGACCAGATGGCTCATAGCGTTGGCATTCTGCGCCTCACCGGCCACCTCTTCTTTGGCAATAGCGCCAGGCTCGCGCAATTGTTTGACGAACTGCACCAGGAAACCGTGGCTGTGGTCATTGATGTCAGCGAGGTTCACGATGTCGATCCCAGTGGCTCTGATGCCTTGATCTGGCTGATCGGCGCTCTGCTTGAGCGGCGACTCAAGGTGGTGCTCACAGGCATGAGAAGAACGTCATCGGTGGAACTCCAACAAACTTTGCGGGACATGGCTGGGGTGGAGTACCACATCGACATGGATCGTGGCCTGGAATTGTGCGAAGAACTGATTCTCCGGAATTCGACCGTGACGGTCGCAATGCAGACAGTGGTCCCGTTGGCCGGCAACGGATTACTAAAGAATCTTGACCCGGATGAGCTCACTGCCGTTCTCATGCTGGGGACGCAGCGCGAGGTTGATCAGGGATCAGAACTGTTTCATAAGGACGCCCCGGCCGATGGTGTGTGGTTGCTGGAGTCAGGATCGGTGAGCATCCTGGCCGGCAGCGACGATGACTCTGCCGCATCACGACTGGCAACTTTTGGACCCGGTCAGTTTGTCGGCGAAATGGGTTACATCGATGGCAAGCCACGATCGGCAACTGCGAGAGCTGATACACCGGTACGCGCTCTGCTGCTGGATAAACAGGCCATCGAAACGCTGGTCGAACAACAGCCAAAGGCAGCCTTGAAAATTACGGGCAACATTGCGCGCGAACTGTCGCATCGTGTGCGAAATACTTCGGCACTGCTGGCGGATACCAGCTCTGAGGCGTCCTCAGGATGGGCCAACAGTGCGCTCGGCGCTGCCTCCCGATTCTGAGACCTTGAATTGCGACAGGATCAGTAGTCAAGCGCGAGCGTCATGTGCTACACCAGCACCCGCTCGATGCCGCCGGCATTGGCCCGATTCACGTAGTCCGCCATCCACTGGTCCCCCAGAATCTGGTTTGCCATCTCGACCACGATGTAGTCCGCCTGCAGCAAACCGCTTTGCAAATCGTCGCCAAAGCGGTTCAAGCCCTGCAGACAGGCCGGACAGGAGGTCAGGATCTTGATGTTGTCCTTGGCGCCCAGGCCGCCCTTTTCACGCAGTTGGGCTTCGCCTTTGCGGATCTCTTCTTCCTTGCGAAAACGCACCTGGGTCGAGACGTCCGGCCGGTTCAGTGCCAGCGTGCCGGACTCACCGCAACAACGGTCGGACTGGATGACCTTGTCACCCAGCAGCGCCCTGACGGTCTTAATGGGCTCCTGCAACTTCATAGGGCTGTGGCAGGGGTCGTGGAACAGGAAGGAGCCGGCGTCCTTGAGCGTGATGCCTTTCTCCAGCAGGAACTCATGGATGTCGATAATGCGGCTGCCAGGAAAAATCTGATCAAACTCGTAGCCCTGCAACTGATCAAAACAGGTGCCGCAACTCACCACGACGGTCTTGATGTCCAGATAGTTCAGGGTGTTGGCCACGCGGTGGAACAGCACCCGGTTGTCGGTGATGATCTTCTCTGCCTTGTCAAACTCGCCGGCACCGCGCTGCGGGTAGCCGCAGCACAGATAGCCCGGCGGCAGCACGGTCTGCACACCGGCATGCCAGAGCATGGCCTGGGTTGCAAGACCAACCTGGCTGAACAGGCGCTCGGAGCCGCAGCCCGGAAAGTAAAACACCGCTTCAGTTTCAGCACTGGTGGCCTTGGGGTCACGAATGATGGGGACGTAGTCCTTGTCCTCAATGTCAAGCAGAGCCCGCGCCGTCTTCTTCGGCAAGCCGCCGGGCATCTTCTTGTTGACAAAGTGAATGATCTGTTCCTTCAGCGGTGCCGTGCCTACCGTGGCCGGCGGCGCCTTGGTCTGCCGGCGCGAAATGACCTTGAACAGATTCGAGGCAAAGCGCTGCGCCCTGATGGCCACATTGACCATGACCGAGCGCGCCAGCCGGATCGTTTCCGGGTTGGTGGCGTTGAGCATGAACATCGCGGCCGCGCCGGCCGGCCGGAAGGTCTTCTGGCCCATCTTGCGCAGCAGATTGCGCATGTTCATGGTGACATCGCCAAAGTCGATGTCCACCGGGCACGGCGACAGGCATTTGTGGCAGACCGTGCAGTGGTCAGCCACGTCCTCAAACTCCTGCCAGTGCCGGATCGAGACACCGCGTCGCGTCTGTTCCTCGTACAGAAAAGCCTCCACCAGCAGGGAGGTCGCCAGAATCTTGTTGCGCGGGCTGTACAGCAGATTGGCGCGCGGCACATGAGTGGCGCAGACCGGCTTGCACTTGCCGCAGCGCAGGCAATCCTTGACGCTGTCGGCAATGGCGCCAATGTCACTCTGACGCATGATGATCGATTCGTGCCCCATCAAGCCGAAACTCGGTGTGTAGGCGTTCGTCAGGTCGGGCTGGCGATTCTGACCCGCAGTAACACCGCGCAAGAGTTTCCCCTTGTTGAAGCGCCCCTCGGGATCGATCCTGGCCTTGTATTCGGAAAACGGCCGCAGTTCTTCGTCTGTCAGAAACTCGATCTTCGTGATGCCGATGCCATGCTCGCCCGAGATCACGCCATCCAGCGACCGTGCCAGTGCCATGATGCGTTTGACGGCACCGTGCGCCGCCTGCAACATGTCGTAATCGTCACTGTTCACCGGAATGTTGGTGTGCACATTGCCGTCTCCGGCGTGCATGTGCAGCGCGGCCCAGACACGCCCCTTGAGTACGCGCTGGTGCAGCGCGTCGCACTCGCGCAGGATGGCTTCAAAAGCGCCACCGCTGAAAATGTGCTGCAAGGGTGCGCGTAATTGCGTCTTCCAGCTGGCACGCAAGCTGTGATCCTGAAGCTGGGCAAACAAGCCTTGCACATCACTCAGCCAGCCCTGCCACAGAGCACGCACTTCGGCGACCAGCACTTGCGCCTGCGCAACGCGATCATCCAGCAGCTCGGCCGAAGGAATCAGACTTGCGTCATCGTGCTTGCCCAGCGGCAAATGGCCAGCTGCAAAAAAACCGTCCAGGGCGTCGCACAGCGCTATCTTGTTGCGCAGACTCAGCTCGATGTTGATGCGCTCGATGCCATCCGTGTACTCCGCCATGCGCGGCAGCGGAATCACCACGTCCTCGTTGATCTTGAAGGCGTTGGTGTGCTTGCTGATGGCTGCGGTGCGCTTGCGATCCAGCCAGAATTTCTTGCGTGCGTCAGCACTGATGGCAATGAAGCCTTCGCCACTGCGTGAATTCGCGATGCGCACTACTTCCGAAGTTGCGCGCGCCACGGCATCTGCGTCGTTTCCGGCAATGTCGCCAAAGAGCACCATCTTGGGCAGGCCGCCACGGCGTGATTTGGTGGCATAACCTACCGCCCTGAGGTAACGGTCATCCAGATGCTCCAGCCCCGCCAGCAAGACGCCAGAGCGTTTCTGTTCGCTGAACATGAAGTCCTTGATCTCGACAATGCTGGGCACTGCGTCCCTGGCGTTGCCAAAGAACTCCAGGCACACGGTCCGTGTGTGCTGTGGCTTGCGGTGCAAGATCCAGCGCGCGCTGGTGATCAAGCCGTCACAGCCCTCTTTCTGGATGCCCGGCAGGCCGCTGAGAAACTTGTCGGTCACATCCTTGCCAAGACCTTCCTTGCGGAAAGTCTTGCCAGGAATGTCGAGCTGCTGGGTGCGCAGCAGGGACTTGCCATCGGCAGCGAAATACTTCAGCTCGAAGCGTGCCAGCTCGACGTCGTGAATCTTGCCCAGGTTGTGCCCCAGACGCGTTACTTCCAGCCATTCGGCCTGCGGTGTCACCATGCGCCAGCTTGCCAGATTGTCCAGCGCCGTGCCCCACAAAACTGCCTTCTTGCCGCCGGCATTCATGGCGATATTGCCGCCGATGCAGGAGGCTTCTGCAGATGTCGGGTCCACCGCAAAGACAAAGCCCGCGCGTTCAGCGGCATCGGCCACCCGCTGCGTCACGACACCGGCTTCGGTCCAGACCGTGGCCACCGGCTGCGCCAGCCCGGGCAGCGTCACCAGTTCGACCTCGGTCATCGCTTCAAGCTTTTCGGTGTTGATGACAACACTCTTCCAGGTCAGCGGCACAGCACCACCGGTGTAGCCGGTACCGCCGCCACGCGGAATGATGGTCAGGCCCAGTTCGATACAACCCTTGACCAGATCCGCCATCTCGGCTTCGGTATCAGGTGTCAGCACGACAAAGGGATATTCGACGCGCCAGTCGGTGGCGTCGGTCACATGGCTGACGCGCGACAATCCGTCGAACTTGACGTTGTCTTTGGCGGTCAAGCGGTAGAGCACTCGTTGCGTCCTGCGCCGCAGGGCAGCAGTTTCAACAAACGCGGAGTCAAAAGCCTGCACCGTCGCATCGGCCGCTGCCAGCAATTCGCCCACCATGGCGTCGCGCTCGGGGTCCAACTCGCGCGTGCGACGCTTTTGCACCTCACCCAGCCGGTGCTGCAGCGCTTCCACCAGCAGCTGGCGCCGCTTCGGGTTGTCCAGCAAATCGTCCTGTAGATACGGGTTGCGCTGCACAACCCAGATGTCGCCCAGCACCTCGTAGAGCATTCGCGCCGAGCGGCCAGTGCGACGTTCTTCACGCAACTGGTTGAGCAGCTCCCAGGCCCGCTGGCCGAGCAGGCGCAGTACGATTTCGCGGTCAGAAAACGAGGTGTAGTTGTACGGCATTTCCCGAATCCGGGTCTGTTCGTGCGACACGTGCGTTGCAGCGCCTGGCAAGGGATTGAGCTGAGTCGGGAGGTTCATCGGATCGGGGATGTTACCGCAGCGCAACAAATTCCTCAGGAGAGCCACAACAATGGCATCAAGCCCAGCAATGACAATCCGATCAACAGACAGGCGCTCTGAATTCCTGCGGCACCAGAAGACAGGAAGTAGGCATACGCACCTTTGGCAACGTTATTGCTGGCAGCGGCAACAAGTATCCCTATCGCTGCCACAGAGGGCGGAGTGACGGTCCCTGAGGCTTGCGTCATACCCATGATGAAGGGGTCAACATCCGCCACACCCATCATCGCCGACAAGGTGTAAACGCCGGCATGCCCCAGGTAGACCGTGGCCAGTTGCGTTGCCACCAACATGACAAGAAACAGCAAGGCGAAGGCCAGCGCCGCGCGCAGCTCCAGCGGATTGCGGGGCTCGGCCGGGGCCACGACATCATGACTGCCTGCATCGCGCCGGCGCGACCAGGCCCAGCCGATGCCCATGGCGAGAACACCCAGGACCAGGAATGACGGTGCCAGCGCGCGCATCAGGTCCCAATTGAACAGGGCCAGCAGTATGGCCAGCCTCAAGTACATGACGCCGGAGGCCATCAGGATGGCGCCCGAGAACAAATGAGGCAGACTCTCCTTGGCAGAGCGCTTGGCAAGAACCACCGAGGTCACGGTCGACGAATAGGCGCCACCCAGGATGGCAGCCAATATCACGCCACCCTGCCCTTTGGACAGCTTCTGAATGACATAGCTTCCGTAGGAAACCGCACTCACCGCGACAACCACCAGCCAGCTCTTGAATGGATTGATCTGGAACTGGCTGAAGGCCTCGTTGGGCAGGATCGGAAGGATCACTGCGGTGAGCATCAAAAACTTGGTGAATGTAACAACGTCTTCCGGCGCGAGGCGCCTGGCCAGCCCTTCCAGACCCCCTTTGAGTTCGAGCAGCAGCATGCTGACCACTCCCAGCGTCGTGGCCATCCACAAATGCTGCTGGAATACCAGTGCGCCTATCAGGTAGGTGATCAGTCCGGCAAACTCGGAAGTCAGTCCGGCCAGCCCGCCGGTGACCAGTTTGTGCCAGTACGACAGCAACAGGAATCCGGCGACCGCCATGAAGCCCAGTGCCAGCGGCACAATCTGGTTCCCCGACAGAGAGGCCATGGCATAGCCGACCAGGCCGATCAGCGGGAAGGTGCGGACGCCACCAAACATGAATTTTTCAGCCGCCGCCTTCTTTTCCTCTCTTTCGAGTCCGATCAGAAACGAGAGGAACAGGACCAGAAAAATGTCTTGTGCCTGGGGCGGCAGCCATTCACTGAGTGTCATGGACATGGTGAATCACCTTTCTCATTTCAAAGCCGGGTTTGGCCTGGTTTGCTTGTACAGCGTCAAATACCGGTGGCCTGTGCCATCAGCGCACGCCAGCGCCGGTAGCGCGCTTGCAGCGCTGAATCGCTTTGCGTCGCAAAGACGTCTTCATGCGCGCCCTGGTTCCAGTCCGGGGGCCGACCGCAGGCCAGATAGGCAATGCCACGCGCGCTGGCTTCCGGATCGTCGCGCCGGTGTACCGGCAAGCCGCTGATGCTGGCCAGGCGCTGGCAAAGCCCGTCCAGCAAGGAGACGCCACCGCTGATCCGGATGCGCTGCGCCGCAGGTACGTACTTATTCATATGATCGATGTTGGCCTGCAGCAGGAAGGCGATGCTCTCTACCACGGCCACGCACTTAAGCCAGGGCTCTGCTTCACCGACAAAGCGCGACTTGAATTCAGGCTGCCAGAAGGGTCCTCCCAGACCGGCGATGCCGTTGAGAAACAGCGGTGGCTCGTCGAGCCGTGCCAGCCATTGCGGCAGCCTGTCGGTGAGATCGTCAATACCAAACTCCCTGCCAACCCATTCCAGCGCGCTACCGGCACCGTTCACATTGCCCTCGACCATATACAGCCGCTTGGCACCATCGTCCAGGATGATGCCAGTCAGCTGGCGTGGCACCTGACCGGGAAACTCGCAGAGTGCGCGCTGCACGAAGGCGCTTGTGCCGATGTTGATGTAGGCCGCATCCGCTTCAGGCCAGCCAAAGGCAAACACCGCCGCCGACTGGTCCCCGTTGACCGCCGTCAGCGGTATCGCCGTACCCGGCAGCTCCAGCGTTCCCCAGGCGTAACAGGTCGGGACGCTGTGCGGCATAAACCCTGTTGGCAGACCGAACAACGCCAGCAGTTCGGGGTCCCAGTCATGCGTATGCAGGTTCCACAGCTGGGTGCGCGCGGCGCACTGCGGGTCCGCCAGAAAGGGCTGCTCAGCGCACAGGCGAAACACGACAAAGCTCGCCATCGGGCCCCAGCACAGGGCCTGATTTTCCAGCGCTGCACGCACCGCCGGCAAATTGTCGAGTGCCCAACGCAACTTGCTCGCGCCGTAATGCGGCGAGAGAAATAGGCCAGTCTTGCGATGCACGCTGTCGGCGTGCGGCTGCAGTTGCTCAATCCAGACGTGGGCGCGGCGGTCCTGCCAACTGAAAATGGGCGACAGGGGCTGACCAGTAACCCGGTCCCAGCAGATCACACTGGAGCGCTGGCTGGACAACCCGGCGGCCACCACGTCCTGCCGGCGCGTCCCCAATGCATCCAATGCCTGCGTCGCGGCCACACGCACGGAGTTCACGATTTCGTCGCCGTCCTGCTCGGCCCAGTCCGCCTGCGGATAGGTAATGCTGATGTTTGCCACGCCGCTGGATAGCGTACACCCATGTCGATCCAACACCAGCGCCCGGCTGGCGTGCGTTCCCTGGTCAATGGCCAGGACCAGCGGGTTGGTCACTGCACCGATCCGTTTGTCCATAACTTGCCTTTCTAGAGTCCGAGGGATTTCGCTGACAGTCCCAACGCCAGTCCCAGAAGCTGTGTGTACAGAAGGGTGCGAATTGACGTATTCCCATTGTCCGCCTGAACGCCATCCATGCGCAGATGACAGTGCGGACAGGCCGTGCACATGACTTCGGCGCCAGAAGCCAGTGCATCGGCAATTTTGGCGCGCGTCATTTGCTCCGACAGCGCCGCGTTCGCCTCATGCAGCGGATCGCCGCAGCAGTCCAGTTTGCGCGGCCAGTCGATGGAGGTTGCGCCGGTCAAGCGGATCAATTCTTCGAAGATCGTCGGCGCCATCGCATTGTCAAAGCGCGCCACATTGCTCGGGCGCAGCGTGTGGCAGCCGTACTGGGCGGCAACACGCAGACCGGTGCGCGGCACGCGAACGGCGCCAGCCAGCGCATTCACGCCGATCACCCGGGCCAGCACAGGCAGCACGTGCTCGACCTGGGACGTCCCCGCCCAGGCCAGCCCCTCGGCTTTCAGCGCCTGGGTGATGCGCGCGCGCAGCGCCGCGTCCTCATCCAGCAAGGTGATCGCATGGCGAAGAGTGCCAAAGCAGCAGGCGCAGGGCGTCAGCACGTTCAGGCCGGCGCGCTCTGCCAGAGCCAGGTTGTGGGCTGCGGCCAGCACGAAGGCATCGCGGCTGACGTTGCGTGCCGGGTAACCGCAGCAGTTGAAGTCCAGATCGACCAGCGTGACGCCCAGATGCTCCAGCACAGCGCGCGTTGAAGCGGCGTAGGCAGGCAGGCGCGAGGGAATCTTGCAACCCAGGAACAGCGCGTATTTGATGGAGCTCATGATGCTGCCCCCCGCTTGCGGACCATACCCAGGCGCCGCACCGCCAGCGCGCGCAGTTCCAGCATGATGTCGGCCACGCGTATTCCTTCCGGGCAGTGCTCCTGACACTGGTAGCAGGTGGCGCAACTCCAGACCATGCTTGAGCCCAGCGTCAGGTCGCGCAGGCCAAGCCGCAGCAGGTTCATCACCTTCTGGGGTGTCAGATCAACGCCGTAGGCCGGGTCTGTGCTGTGGGCCACCACCGGGCAGACGTTGGTGCAAGTCTGGCACTGGACGCAGCGTGAGAAGCTGCTGCGATCAGCGCAGAGCGGCGCGTGAAAAGCATCCGGGTCGGAAAAGCTGGGTGGCCAGGACGCGCTCTGCAAGGATTCGGCCCAGGCCAGTGCCGGGCGTGCCTGCACCCACTGCGCCGGCGCCGACAGGCCCGCGCTCACCAGGTCGCCGCGCCCGGCCTGCCACAGGTCTTCCAGGTCCAGTCCCAGCGGACAGGCATTGCTGCAGCGTGCACAGTCGGTGCAATGGAAAGCGCCTTCGGCGGCCCGCAATGCCTCATCGCCAGCATCACCGATGTGCTGGCCGGACCGCAGCAAACGACCACGCACCAGCGCGCCGGTGGCGATGAGCTTGTGCGAGGGCAGCAGATACCGGTTGTCCAAATGGCGTGCCAGCGGGGCCACCGAGCAGTGCGCATCGCAGATACCGCAACGCACGCAGGTGTCCAGCGACAGGGCGCGCCGGGCTGCACGAGCGGCGACCGAGAATTCCCGACCCGGCGCCACGCTATTGACGAGCAGATTGAGGGGTGCCGCAAACGCGTGGAAGAAACGGGTGAACGCCAACGTCGCGAGACCGATGAAACAGGCGAACACGTGAGCAATCAGCAGCCAGGTGTTCGCCTGCGCCTCGTCCAGAACGCCCGCCATCGGCGTCAGCATCCGCGCCACAGGGTAGGAGACAAATGCCCAAGCGGCCCTGGCGTGGCAGGTTTCACAATCGGCTTCGTGCATGGCGCGCCCCTGTCGCATCAGCTCCGGCGTGATCGGCCCCTTCAGATCGTCAAACGCCACGCCGAACTCGCTAGCCCAGAGTGCGCGCAGCGGTTCGAGCTCAGTCGGATCGGCGCTGCCGTTGAACTCCTTGGCCATGCGGTAGAAAGCCTGCGGTGAGGCCATCTTGTCGGCTTCCAGCAGAAAGCCCGTCACCAGAACAAAACCCAGCAACACGACAAAGACTGCGTCCATGGGCCGACGTACTGGCGCATGGGGTGTGCGCCGACGCCGCAATCCGAAAAGAAAGAGCACCAGACCAACCAGGACCATCACCCCGAACAGATTGCGCAGAAACAGGTAAGGCGCTCGGGTCGACTCGTAGCCGGGGAACAGCTTCACGGTCACCACAGCGGCCAACGCGTGCATCAGCAGCAGGAGCATGAAACCGGCAAACATGAGGAAATGTGCCAGCCAGCGCGACCTGTCACTGCGGTACAAACGACGCTGCAGCAGCACATCGAGGAACAAGGCACCGAGGACGTCAAAGAGGCGCCGGCTGAAGAGTGCCGCAGCCAGACCGCGCAGCTGTGCCTGCAAGCGATGCGACAGCGTCACCGCCTGCACGTCGGGCCCGATGCGCAGGCGGTACCAGGCCGACATGCGCCACAGCAAGCCCAGAGCGCACAGCAAAAGCGATGCGTACAAAGCGGTGTGAAACAGTGCGCGCGACATGATGCTAGAGGGCCTCGGTCTCGTGCAGTTGCTGCGAAACTTGCCTGATCGCCGCCCAGGCGGTCGCAATCGCCAGTCCCGAGCCGCACTTTTCGCGCATCCAGTCCTGGTCGGCGAGGATGGATCCGATCGCAAACAGGTTCCCCCATGCCGGCTTGCCAGTCGCAGCTAGTGGCCGCCAGGCCTCGTCCGTCCTCAAACCGGCGCGGTTGATGGCGTGTCCCGCCGGAGCCAGAAAGTGGCTCTGGTGCCAATCCTCACGCGCAGCCGGTTGCTGTACCGGCAAGCCCAGCAGGCTCTCGCGCACCGATTGCCGATCCGCCGTGAGTCCGCGTCCGCTGAAACGCCCCGTGGCCAGCACCACCGCGCGCGCCTCGATGCACTCGCCGCGGGTCAGGCCTTGGAGCTCCAGCGTGGCCGTACTGCCTTCAAACGTCAGCGCACGCACGCTGTTCTGCTGGCGTCGCACTATGCCGCGGGCTGAGACGACCGCTTCCAGCGCACCCAGCAGCCGCAGCCCGGGCACCGATGTCGGCATGGTCGGGATCTCGAACACGGGCAAACCCAAGCCGGCCTCGACTGCCGCGTGGACCTCGCTTGATCGCCCCAGACCCAACAACGCCGGAACTCCGACCACGCGCGCATCGCCCAGCAGTGGTTTGATGAGTGCCATCGTCCGTTCGCGTGTTTCCCGGCTTTCCAGCGCACGCGCAAGATGGGCGGCGTAGACTTCGGGCACGGCCTCGAAACCCGGAAAGTCGATGCGCTGATGGCGCAGCCCTGGCCAATCGCCGGCAAGCGTCTCAACAATCTGGCGCGCACTGAACTCACGCAGGCCGCGGAAGTCCACCAGCAGACACGGCAACCGCTCTTGCAGTGCCTGGACGCCAGCGACCATGCGCAACGGCACGCCGAAGCTGGTCTTGACGGTCCCTATCGATGTGATGACATGGCTGTTGCGATCACCCAGTGGCGCGTAAGCCAGCCCCGCAGAATTCAGGGCCGCAACAAAGGTCTCGACCGCCGTGCGGATCGACGCGACGTCGACCCGCGCCAGGGGATGCCCGGGCTGCTCGCGCGCGAGTACTGCCAGGGCGTCGAAAGGCGAATGCCACAAGCGATGCTCGGCCACCGGATGAACCGCCAGAACATCCAGCAGCCCACTGGCAAACAGAATGCCGCCACCGCTACCGATCTGGATGCACGAAAGCCCGCGCTCTGCGGCAAACAGCGCTGCCGCCATGCCCGCCATGCCGGCGCCTATCACGGCCACGTCGTAGCGCTTTGCGGCTGCAGAGCTCACGGCCTGACCTCGCGCACCAGATCAGCTGGCAGTGTCGCCTGGCGCAACTCTTCGCCGAACAGGCCACAGTGCAGCGCTTCGGCCAACTCGGCCTGTGCGAGTTGCTCGCCCCACAAAATCGCTTGCTGGCCACGCCAGCGCTCGCTGAAGAAATCAACAATCTCGGCCAGACCCCGCTGCGCCTGAAAGTCGCCGGTTTGATAAAGATGGGCCACAGTGCGCAGGCCGCAAAAGGCGCCCTGGCAGGCACCTTTTCCGACACGGCTGCGCAAGCCGATGTCGGCCAGTGTCGGCCTGTCACCGGCCGCATGCAGCGCAGCGTAGATCGCATCGACGGCACTGCCGGAAACCATTTCGCATTCGCACAGCAGCGTGTCGTCTGCTCTGTGGGAACGCAGCCACTCGCGCGCCGAGTGGCCCGGCTCGGTCCACGCATTCTCAGTTGCCCGCGGCAAGAGCGTGGTGGCGGTGAGGCACGGCAGTGTCACGCCCAGGCGACGGCACACCAGATCGGCGGCGCGTTCTGCCATCAGTCTGCAGGTGGTGAGCTTGCCGCCAGTGAGGGTGGCGAAGTTGTCCAGACCGTGCTCCTCGTGGTCGAACAGGGCAAAGCCGCGCGAGACGGCACGGCTGTCCGCACCCGCCGAACCCAGCAGCGGACGCACGCCGGCGTAAGCGCGAATAAAGCGCGCGCTCGCCAGTGCCGGCAGCATGGGCGCCGCCTCCCCGACGATCAGATCGGCCTCGGCCGTCGTAGCCCGGATGTCGTCCAGAGTATCCACCCGCATTGACGTGGTGCCGACGATGGAGACCGTGCCGCCGGGCATCATGATGTCGCCGTTGCCGGGGCGTCGCAGGCGATTCACGACACGACTGGCAAGACGTGTGTGCGTGACCAGCAGCGTGCCCTTGGAATACGTCATGGCTATCGACGCGCCAGCCAGCAGCGCCACCTCGCGCGCCCAGGCGCCTGCCGCATTGACTATCTGCGCCGCTTCGATCCGCAATTCCTGGCCGCTGTCCAACGACTGAACGCGCACCGCGCAAATGCTTCGCCCCTCGCGCTCAAACCCGGTGACGCGCGTACGCCGCAGCAGCCGGGCACCCAGACTGCGCGCTTGCGCCATGCTCTCCAGCGAAAGCCGAAACGGGTCGATGGCCGCATCGGGCACTTCGAACACCGCGATCGTTTGCGCCGAGAGCGCCGGTTCAGACTCGCGTGCCATCGCCACGTCCACGGCGCGCGCGGAGATACCGGAGCGCTCGCAGTACGCCGGGAAGTCGGCGATGTAGTGTTCGTCGTCGCCTTGCACGGCGACAAAGTAGCCGCCCGTTTCCTGGATGGTCTGCGCCGCCACGCGCTTGAGAATCTCGCCCTCGGCGCGGCATTCCATCGCCGCCCCTGGATCGCCAGCGACATAGCGCGCGCCACTGTGCAGCAAACCATGGTTGCGCCCCGAAGCGCCGGCGTTGATGTCGTCTTTCTCGACCAGAATGCAGTCGACACCGCGCAAGGCCAGGTCACGCGCCAGCGCCGTGCCGGTGACGCCGCCGCCGATGATCAGTACCTCGGTTTGGAGGCGTGCGTCCCCGGGCGTCCAGGCGTTATTGAAACTGTTCACCGTCGCAGCATAGACCTGCTTGATGAAAACCCGGTTGCGTGGTCGCGCAAAATATGTGCTTAATCAAGTTTTGCGCACATTGTCATTTTGTTGACGCCTTTTCGTCACAATCTGGCGCTATGCTTTATCTTTTACTCGAAGGAGATCCTATGAACTTCAAGATTGCGGCCGTTGCCCTGGCAGCGGCTTGTTCCGTATCCGCTCAGGCCCAGACTGAAATTCAGTGGTGGCACTCGATGACGGCCGTCAATGGCGAATGGGTCAACGACCTGGCCAAGGACTTCAACGCCAGCCAGAAGGAATACAAGATAGTCCCCACGTACAAGGGTAGCTATGCCGAATCCATGACAGCGGCGGTTGCGGCGTTTCGCGCCGGCAATGCACCCAACATCCTGCAGGTGTTTGAGGTCGGAACCGCCACCATGATGGCCAGCAAGGGCGCCATCGTGCCGGTCGGTCAGGTGATGAAGGATGCCGGGTACAAGTTTGACCCGACCGTTTACGTGTCGGCGGTCGCGGGTTACTACACCGCGCCCAACGGCCAGATGCTGAGCTTTCCGTTCAACAGTTCCACGACGATCTTCTATATCAACAAGGATGCCTTCAAAGCCGCCGGCATCGACGCCAACAAGCCACCGACCACCTGGCCTGAAGTTGCGCTGGCAGCCGCAAAACTCAAGGCCAGCGGCCACAAATGTCCGCTCACGATCGCATGGCAGAGCTGGACCCAGTTGGAGAGCTTCTCGGCCTGGCACAACGTGGAGTTCGCCAGCAAGTCCAACGGCTTGGCCGGCATGGATGCGCGCCTGAAGGTGGACTCGCCGCTGCATGTACGCCATATTGAGAACCTTGCCAACATGGCCAAGCAGGGCCTGTTCATTTACAAGGGCCGTGAAAATGTACCGGAGGCGACTTTCATTTCCGGGGAATGCGCCATGATCACGAC